>JAEWGL010000247.1 GCA_023388335.1 Pseudomonadota bacterium
GAGTACAGCTTGTCGCCGAGAATCAGGTGATAGCTCATGGTTCGGCTCCATCGGGTTTCGGGAAGGCAGGCGAGGCCGCGCGGCCCCATCGCCGACAAGCCCCATCACAGGACGCAGGAAGGCTTGCCAGCGGGAGTTCCGTCGATCAGGTCCGGTATTCGGCGTTGATCTTCACATACTCGTGGGACAGGTCAGTGGTCCAGATGGTTTCGCTGCACTGGCCGCGGCCAAGCTCGATGCGAATGGTGATCTCTTCCTGGGCCATCACCTTGGAGCCCTGCTCCTCGGTGTAGCTTGGGCTACGGCCGCCCTTGGCGGCGATGCAGACCTCGCCGAGGTACACGTCGATCAGGCTGACATCCAGCGCTGGCACGCCAGCGCGGCCGACGGCGGCGAGGATACGGCCCCAGTTCGGGTCGGAAGCGAACAGCGCAGTCTTGATCAGCGGCGAGTGGGCCACGGCATAGCCAACGTCCAGGCACTCCTGGTGATTGCCACCGCCGTTGACCTCTACGGTGACGAACTTGGTGGCGCCCTCGCCGTCACGGACGATGGCCTGTGCCACTTCCATGCAGACCTCGAACACAGCCTTTTTCAGCGCTTCGAACAGCTCGCCACTGGCCTCGGTGATCTCTGCTACATCAGCCTTGCCGGTGGCGATCAGCATGCAGCAGTCGTTGGTCGAGGTGTCGCCATCGATGGTGATGCGGTTGAACGACTTGTTGGCGCCATCGAGCATCAGGTCCTTGAGGACCGCCGGGGCAACCTTGGCGTCGGTGGCGATGTAGCCGAGCATGGTGGCCATGTTCGGCCGGATCATGCCGGCGCCCTTGCTGATGCCGGTGACGGTGATGGTCACGCCGCCGTGCTGGAACTGGCGACTGGCACCCTTGGGCAAGGTGTCGGTGGTCATGATGCCGGTGGCGGCAGCGGCCCAGTTGTCTTCCGACAAATCGTCCAGCGCCGCCTGCAGGGCGGCTTCGATCTTCTCGACCGGCAGCGGCTCGCCGATGACGCCAGTGGAGAACGGCAGCACGGCACTGGCCTCGATACCCGCAAGCTCCGCCAGCTTGGCGCAGGTGCGCTCGGCGGCCGCCAGGCCCGGCGCACCGGTACCGGCGTTGGCGTTGCCGGTGTTGGTCAGCAGGTAGCGCACATTACCCTGCACGCGCTGCTTGGCGAGGATGACCGGCGCTGCGCAGAAGGCGTTGAGGGTGAACACACCGGCGACGCTGGCGCCTTCGGCACAGCGCATTACCACCACATCCTTGCGCCCCGGGCGCTTGATGCCGGCAGAGGCGATACCGAGTTCGAAACCGGGAACCGGGTGCAAGGTTGGCAAGGGACCAAGACCAACAGCCATGAAAGCGCTCCTAGAAAAAAATGCACTGCACCGACGATGCGGTGCTTGAGATGGAACAACGCCGCGAAGGTCGAAACCCGTCGCGGCGCGGTGTTCAATGGTCAGCGTGAGGCATGCACGGCTCGATCAGTCGATCTGCCCGTGGCAATGCTTGAACTTCTTGCCCGAGCCACACCAGCATGGCTCGTTACGGCCCAGCTTCTGCTCGTTGCGCACCGGCGCTGCGGCCACGGCCACTTCGGCGCCCTCCTCCTGCGCTTCGGCAACTTCAAGGCCCGGGGCCTCGGCGTGCTGGAACTGCATGCGGCTGGCCAGTTCTTCGGCCTCGCGACGCAGACGGGCTTCTTCCTCGACCGGATCCTCGCGACGCACCTGGACATGCGAGAGCACGCGGATGGTGTCGCGCTTGATCGATTCGAGCAGCTCCTGGAACAGGGTGAAGGATTCGCGCTTGTACTCCTGCTTAGGGTTCTTCTGCGCATAGCCGCGCAGGTGGATACCGTGGCGCAGGTGGTCCATGGTCGACAGGTGGTCTTTCCACAGGTCGTCCAGCACGCGTAGCAGAATCTGCTTCTCGAAGGTGCGCAGGGCTTCCTCGCCGGCCTGGTCTTCCTTCTCGTGGTAGGCGGTGACCAGTTCGTTGAGCAGCTTCTCGCGCAGGGTCTCTTCGTACAGCTTGTCGTCCTCGTCGAGCCACTGCTGGATCGGCAGTTTCACGGCGAAATCGCTGGCCAGGGCCGCTTCCAGGCCCGACACGTCCCACTGCTCGGGCAGGGACTGCGGTGGAATATGCTGGCTGATGGTGGCGTCGAGGGTTTCCTGGCGGAATTCCTTGATGGTGTCACCGATGTTCTGCGCGGCCAGCAGGCTGTTGCGCATGTGGTAGATCACCTTGCGCTGCTCGTTGGCGACGTCGTCGAATTCCAGCAGCTGCTTGCGGATGTCGAAGTTGCGGCCTTCGACCTTGCGCTGAGCCTTTTCGATGGCGTTGGTGACCATGCGGTGCTCGATGGCCTCGCCAGACTGCATGCCCAGAGCCTTCATGAAGTTCTTCACCCGGTCGGAGGCGAAGATGCGCATCAGGCTGTCTTCGAGCGACAGGTAGAAGCGGCTCGAGCCCGGGTCGCCCTGACGACCGGAACGACCGCGCAGCTGGTTGTCGATACGGCGCGATTCATGGCGCTCGGACGCGATCACATGCAGGCCGCCGGATTCGATGACCTGCTGGTGACGCTTCTGCCAGTCGGCCTTGACCTGCGCAACCTGCTCGTCGGTCGGGTTTTCCATGGCGGCGACTTCGACTTCCCAGTTGCCACCCAGCAGGATGTCGGTACCTCGACCGGCCATGTTCGTGGCAATGGTCAGCGCACCCGGGCGTCCGGCCTGGGCGATGATTTCAGCTTCTTTCTCGTGGTACTTGGCGTTGAGGACCTTGTGGTCGATGCCTTCCTGCTTGAGCAGGTTGGACATGTGCTCGGAGGTCTCGATGGTCGCTGTACCGACCAGGACCGGACGGCCCTGGGCCATGCTTTCCTTGATGTCGGCGATGATCGCCGCGTACTTCTCGTCGGCGGTGAGGTATACCAGGTCGTTGAAGTCCTTGCGCGCCAGCGGCTTGTTCGGCGGAATGACCATCACATTGAGCTGGTAGATCTGGGCGAATTCGAACGCCTCGGTGTCGGCGGTGCCGGTCATGCCGGACAGCTTGTTGTAGAGACGGAAGTAGTTCTGGAAGGTGGTCGAGGCCAGGGTCTGGCTCTCGGCCTGGATGTTCAGGTTTTCCTTGGCCTCGATGGCCTGGTGCAGGCCCTCGGAGAGGCGACGGCCCGGCATGGTGCGACCGGTGTGCTCGTCGATCAGCAGGACCTGACCGTCCTGGACGATGTACTCGACGTTGCGGTGGAACAGCTTGTGCGCACGCAGGCCGGCATAGACATGGGTCAATAGCCCCAGGTTATGGGACGAGTAAAGGCTCTCGCCTTCTGCCAGGAGGCCCGACTGGGCCAGCATCTCTTCGATGAACTGGTGACCGGCTTCGTTGAGCTCGACCTGACGGCTCTTCTCGTCGATCTTGTAGTGGCCTTCCTGGGTGACCTCGCCCTCGACTTCCTCGATGTGCTGCACCAGGCGCGGGATCAGGCGATTGATCTCGATGTAGAGCTTGGAGCTGTCCTCGGCCTGGCCGGAGATGATCAGCGGGGTACGGGCTTCATCGATGAGGATCGAGTCGACTTCGTCGATCACGGCGAAGTTCAGCTCGCGCTGGAACTTCTCGTCCAGGCTGAACGCCATGTTGTCACGCAGGTAGTCGAAGCCGAATTCGTTGTTGGTGCCGTAGGTGATATCGGCGGCATAGGCGGCACGCTTCTCTTCCGGGGGCTGGAAGGGGGTGACCACGCCTACGGTCAGGCCAAGGAATTCGTACAGCGGACGCATCCAGTTGGCGTCGCGGCGGGCCAGGTAGTCGTTCACCGTGACCACGTGCACGCCCTTGTCGGACAAGGCATTGAGGTACACGGCCAAGGTAGCGACCAGGGTCTTGCCTTCACCGGTACGCATTTCTGCGATCATGCCTTCGTGCAGGGTCATGCCGCCGATCAGCTGCACATCGAAGTGACGCATGCCCATGACGCGCTTGCCGGCTTCGCGGCAGACGGCGAAGGCTTCGGGCAGCAACTGGTCGAGGGTTTCGCCTTTGGCCAGGCGCTCTTTGAGCGCTGCGGTCTTGCCGCGCAGCTGCTCGTCGGAGAGGGCCAACATCTGCTCTTCGAAGGCATTGACGATGGTTACCGTCTTGAGCATGCGTTTGACTTCACGCTCGTTCTTGCTTCCAAAAAGTTTTTTTAACAAAGGCGCAAACATATTGGCAGGATCTTCCACACATAGGGATGGAGGGCGGCCCCGTGAGTCGCCCGTGCAGCCCTAAGGCCGCATGCGAACGAGCATTCTACCCGGAAACGATGGTGAGGAAAGTGGTGGATTTCCACGATGCTGGCACAGCGCTTTGACGGGGCTTTTCTTAGATAGGGCCTTTTTCCCTGAGTTCAAGGTTGGGGATGATGAAACGTATCGAGAACGACTCGTATCCTGCGCTGGCCTCTTCGCGGCTAAACCCGCTCCCACAGGATTTTGCTCTGTCCTGAGGCCGCGGCGTGCCTGTGGGAGAGGGGCTTGCCGGGATGCCGGAGCGCTGCGAAGAGGCCGGTACAGGCAAAAGGAGAACCCGGCATCTGTTAAACTGCCGATCTTGTAACCTCCTGCGTACCCCCATGGCCTACAAATCCTCCCCCGCCCAGCCACCCGCCGCCCTGCTGCGCCAGGCCCGTCCGTTGCGCCTGCTGCTCAACCACGCCGAACGCCTGGAGCACCTGCAGCGATTGCTGGAGAGCCAGTTGCAGCCGGCGGCGCGCGCGCATTGTCATCTGGCGTCATGGCGCGACGGCGTTCTGCTGCTGGTAGTGACCGATGGGCATTGGGCCACCCGCTTGCGCTATCAGCAAAAGCGGTTGCAGCGCCAGTTGCAGGCGCTGGACGCTTTCGCCAACCTGCAGCGCATCCGCTTTACCGTACAACCGCCGACAACGCCGCCGCAGCGTGTCGGGCATGGCATCGAGCTGTCCAGCCAGGCGGCCGCAGACATACAGTCTACCGCCGAAGGCATCAGCGATCCGAAACTGCGCGCGGCGCTGGAGCGGTTGGCCAGGCATGCCAAGGACCTGTAGCGGCGGCCCTGGGGCCGGGGACTGCATGAGGATCAGCGGCGCATAAAAAAGGCCACCCGAAGGTGGCCTCAATGAACTAGAGAGTGTTCGAACTTACACCGCCGCAACAGGGCGCATATAAGAGATCGGTGCCGTGCTGGCATCTTCGAAAGTAACCACTTCCCAGGCGTCGGTTTCCTCGATCAGCTTGCGCAGCAGCTGGTTGTTCAGCGCGTGCCCGGACTTGTAGCCCTTGAACTCGCCGATCAGGCTGTTGCCCAGCAGGTAGAGGTCGCCGATGGCATCGAGGATCTTGTGCTTGACGAATTCGTCTTCGTAGCGAAGGCCGTCTTCGTTCAGCACGCCGTCCTTGTCGACGACGATGGCGTTTTCGACGCTACCGCCGAGCGCGAGGTTGTGTTTGCGCAGGTACTCGATGTCACTCATGAAGCCGAAGGTCCGCGCGCGGCTGACTTCCTTCACGAACGAGGTGCTGGAGAAGTCCACGCTGGCGCTCTGGGTCCGATTACGGAACACCGGATGATCGAAGTCGATCTCGAAGCTCACCTTGAACCCTTCGAATGGCAGGAAGGTGGCACGCTTGTCGCCGTCCTCCACCGTCACTTCGCGCAGGATGCGGATGAATTTCTTGGCTGCGTCCTGTTCTTCCAGGCCGGCAGACTGAATCAGGAATACAAAGGGCCCTGCGCTACCGTCCATGATCGGAACTTCCGATGCGGAGAGCTCGACGTAGGCGTTATCGATGCCCAGGCCAGCCATGGCCGAAAGCAAATGCTCTACCGTATCGACCTTGACGTCGCCGTTGACCAGCGTCGTGGACATGGTGGTCTCGCCGACATTTGCCGCACGGGCCGGAATCTCGACCACTGGATCGAGGTCGGCGCGGCGGAAGACGATACCGGAATCCACAGGAGCCGGTTTGAGGGTCAGGTAAACCTTTTCCCCGGAGTGCAGGCCGACACCTGTGGCACGGATAGTATTCTTCAGGGTGCGTTGTTTAATCATGGCATTGGCCGCTTCAGCGCAATTTGCGAACTGGTATCAACAAAGGCTGGGGATGATAACAGACCCGGCCTTTGCTGAACACCAATCACCCCTATACCCCTGATAAATTCCATTAATCAGCCTGGCGACGCAGGAAAGCCGGGATGTCCAGGTAGTCCAGGTCATCCTGAGGGTTGAGCTTAGCGGCGGCCGCGGCACCTGCGTGGGCCTGGTTGCGCATCACGGTCGGACGCTCCAGGTCACGGTAGTTGACCGAAGGCTGCTCCTGACGCACCGGCGCCGGGGCGGAAGCCTCGTAGGCGGCGGCCGCGTTCTGCAGGGTGTTGTCGATCACCTTGACCGGCTTCTCGATGCGCGCGCCCAGGCCGGTGGCCACGACGGTCACGTGCAACTCGTCACGCATGTCCGGATCGATCACGGTGCCGACCTTGACCATCGCGTGGTCGGAGGCAAAGGCTTCGATGATGCTGCCTACATCGGAGTATTCGCCCAGGGACAGGTCGGGACCGGCGGTGATGTTCACCAGGATGCCGCGCGCGCCCTGCAGGTTGACGTCCTCGAGCAGCGGGTTGCGAATCGCCGCCTCGGTCGCTTCACGTGCACGGTTAGGGCCGCTTGCGCAACCAGTGCCCATCATGGCCATGCCCATCTCGCTCATGACGGTGCGCACGTCGGCGAAGTCGACGTTGATCATGCCCGGACGCTTGATGATGTCGGAGATACCGCGAACGGCACCGGCGAGCACATCGTCAGCCTTGGCGAAAGCCGACAGCAGGCTTGCGTCCTTGCCCAGGATGGTCAGCAGTTTTTCGTTCGGGATGGTGATCAGCGAGTCGACGCTGTCTGCCAGCGAGCGGATGCCTTCATCGGCGATCTGCATGCGCTTGCGGCCCTCGAACGGGAACGGACGGGTCACCACCGCAACGGTGAGGATGCCCATCTCCTTGGCCACTTCGGCAATGATCGGCGCAGCACCGGTACCGGTACCACCGCCCATGCCGGTGGTGATGAACACCATGTTGGTGCCTTGCAGCACTTCGGCGATGCGCTCACGGTCTTCCAGCGCGGCCTGGCGGCCGACTTCCGGGTTGGCACCGGCACCCAGGCCCTTGGTCACACCGGTACCCAGCTGCAGGATGGTGCGCGCGCCAATGTTCTTCAGCGCCTGCGCATCGGTGTTGGCGCAGATGAATTCGACGCCTTCGATGTTGCTTTTGACCATGTGGTTGACGGCGTTACCACCACCACCACCTACACCGATCACTTTGATGACCGGACTTTGCGGGACGTTGTCTACGAGCTCGAACATTTTCCCTCTCCTTTCAGTTCTCTAGTTTTTTGCGCCTACCACTACTGCTTTGAAACTTAGAAGTTGCCCTGGACCCACCGCTTGAATCGCTCAAGCACTGGAGCCTTCGGTTCATCGCCATAGCTGTTGCTGCTGTTACCCGTCAGGGGCACGCCGTCGGACTGCTTCTGCAGGCCGTAGGTCAGCAAGCCCACGCCGGTGGAATAGATCGGGTTGCGCACGACGTCGCTCAGGCCCCGAACGCTGTGCGGCACGCCCAGGCGTACCGGCATGTGGAAAATTTCTTCGGCCAGCTCTACCGCGCCTTCCATCTTTGCGGTGCCGCCGGTCAGGACGATGCCCGCGGGCACCAGGTCCTCGTAGCCGCTGCGGCGCAGCTCGGCCTGGATCAGGGTGAAGAGCTCGTCGTAGCGTGGCTCGACCACTTCGGCCAAGGCTTGGCGCGACAGCTCGCGCGGCGGACGATCGCCGACACTCGGCACCTTGATGGTCTCGCCGGCGCCGGCCAGCTTGGCCAAGGCGCAGGCGTAGCGGATCTTGATCTCTTCGGCGTACTGGGTCGGGGTGCGCAGGGCCATGGCGATGTCGTTGGTGACCTGGTCGCCGGCGATCGGGATTACCGCGGTGTGGCGGATGGCACCTTCGGTGAAGATGGCGATGTCGGTGGTGCCGCCACCGATGTCCACCAGGCACACACCCAGCTCTTTTTCATCGTCGGTCAGCACCGAGTAGGCCGAGGCCAGCTGTTCGAGGATGATGTCGTCGATCTCAAGCCCGCAGCGACGCACGCACTTCTCGATGTTCTGCGCCGCGTTGACCGCGCAGGTGACCACGTGGACCTTGGCTTCCAGGCGCACGCCAGACATCCCCAGGGGCTCGCGCACGCCTTCCTGGTTGTCGATCACGTAGTCCTGCGGCAGGGTGTGCAGGACCCGCTGGTCGGCAGGGATGGCCACGGCCTGCGCAGCGTCGAGAACGCGCTCAAGGTCGGCGGCGCTGACTTCGCGGTCGCGGATGGCGACGATGCCGTGGGAATTCAAGCTGCGGATGTGGTTGCCCGCCACGCCGACGAAAGCCGAGTGGATGCGGCAGCCTGCCATCAGCTGCGCCTCTTCCACGGCGCGCTGGATCGACTGCACGGTCGATTCGATGTTCACCACCACGCCCTTCTTCAGGCCGCGCGATGGATGGGTGCCGATACCCACGATCTCCAGCGTACCGTCCTCCCCGACTTCACCCACCAGCGCCACCACCTTGGAAGTGCCGATGTCCAGCCCGACGATCATTTTGCCGCTATGCGCATTTGCCATGGTCCTGCCTCTCTCTAATTCTTCGCAACGGCGGATTGGGCCGTCGTCGGTGCAATCGGTTCCCGCCAGCCAACGGCAAGGCCATTGGCATAACGCAGATCGATGCGGGCGATATTGGTGATCTGCTCTTTGAGTGTCTTGTCGTAAATGGCAATGAAGCGGCGCATCTTTTCCACCAGATGATCACGCCCCAGCAGCAGGTCGATGCCTGGTCCGGCACTGCCGGCGCCGGTGGTCAGGAACCAGCTGCCTCGCTCGCGCAGTTCCAGGCGGGCAATGGAAAACCCCAGGGGGCGCAGCATCTGGCTCAATACCTGGTATTGCTGCATGACTTGTTGCTGCGCACGCTGCGGCCCGAACAGCTGCGGCAGGTGCTCATAGTTGGCCAGCTCGCGCGGCGTGAAGGCCTGGCCCTGGTTGTTGAGCAAGGCCTCGTCACCCCAGCGCGCCACGGGCAGCTGTTCTTCAAGGCGGATCACCACTTCGTCAGGCCAGACCCGACGCACTTCGGCATGGGCGATCCACGGCATCTGCTCGAGTTCCGCGCGCATCGCTGGCAGGTCGACGGTGAAGAAGCTCGCGGCCACATAGGGTGCGATCCGCTGCTGCACCGCCTGCTGGCTGATGTAGCTCAGGTCACCCTGCACGGCGATCTTGGTGATCGGGCGGTCGGCATAGGGCATCAGGCGCACTGCACCCTCATAGGCGGCGTAACCGGCGGCTACCAGCAGCACGGGCCAGAGCAGGCGCTTGAGCACGCTGAAATTGGCCTTGGGCAGGCGCGCCGACAGTGGCTCTTTGGCCACCAGACGGCTGGCACCACGCGGCACCGGCTTGCTACGGCCGGTGGCGGGTTGCTGATGACGTAACATCGCGCCTTGCATGCTGATTAACCTCGCGTCTCGACACTGGCCGCCAGGATCGCCAGCACCAGTTGCTGGAAGTCCAGGCCGGCTGCGCGCGCCGCCATGGGCACCAGGCTATGGTCAGTCATGCCAGGTGCGGTGTTGACTTCGAGCAGCCAGAACCGGCCCTGCTCGTCCTGCATCACGTCCAGACGGCCCCAGCCTTCGATGCCGATGGCATCACAGGCGCGCGCGGTCAGTTCGATCAGTTCCTGTTCACGGGCAGCGTCCAGGCCGCACGGGATGCGGTACTGGGTGTCGTTGGCCAGGTATTTGGCGTCGTAGTCGTAGAACGAATGAGGCGTGCCCAGGGCGATTGGCGGCAGCACCTGGCCACGCAACGTGGCCACGGTGAACTCGGGACCGTGGATCCACTGCTCTACCAGGACTTGCGAATCGTAGGTGGCGGCGTCCTTCCAGGCCGTGACCAACTCTACCGCGCTGTTCACCTTGGCCATGCCGATACTCGAACCTTCATGGGCGGGTTTGACGATCAACGGGAAGCCCAGTTCCGTCCCGGCGCAAATACAATCCGATTCGCTGCTCAACACGGCGTGGCGTGGGGTTGGAATACCCAGGCTCTGCCACACTTGCTTGGTGCGCAGCTTGTCCATGGCCAGCGCCGAGGCGAGGATGCCACTGCCGGTGTAGGGGATGCCCAGGCACTCGAGCAGGCCTTGCATGCTGCCGTCTTCACCGCCACGGCCGTGAAGGATGATGAAGGCGCGGTCTATCTTCTCCTGCTGCAGGCGCGCGAGCAGGTCGTCGCCAACGTCGATGGCGACCACGTCGACTCCGGCGCTGGTCAGCGCTTCGATTACCGCCGCGCCGGACTTGAGCGAAACCTCGCGCTCGGCGCTCTTGCCGCCATAGAGCACGGCGACCCGGCCGAAGTCTTTCGGGTCCAGGGTCGAACGCAGGGTCGAATAGGCTTGCATCGTCATTTCGACTTCCCCTGGTTGGCCACGGCACCGGCGAACAGCGGGCTCTTGAGCAGTTGCGGGGCCAGGCCACCAATGTCGCCGGCCCCCTGACACAGCAGGATGTCGTCGGCGCGCAGCAGCGGCTTGACCAGCGGCGCCAGCTCGGCGCCGCGCTCGATGTAGATCGGGTCGAGCTGGCCGCGCTGGCGGATGCTGTGGCACAACTGGCGGCTGTCGGCACCGGGGATCGGCTCTTCGCCAGCCGGGTAGACTTCCATCAGCAACAGCACATTGGCGTCGGCCAGTACCTGCACGAAGTCGTCGTACAGGTCGCGGGTACGGCTGTAGCGGTGCGGCTGATAGACCATCACCAGGCGCCGCTCCGGCCAGCCGCCGCGCACGGCCTTGATCACCGCGGCCACCTCGGTTGGGTGGTGGCCGTAGTCGTCGACCAGCATCACGCTGCCGCCCTCGACCGGCAGCTCACCGTAGACCTGGAAGCGTCGGCCCACGCCCTGGAAGCCGGACAGGCCCTGGACGATGGCTTCGTCGCTGATGCCCTCGTCGGTGGCAATGGCGATGGTTGCAAGGGCATTGAGCACGTTGTGGTTGCCCGGCATGTTGACCGACACCTCAAGCGGCGCGCGGTCGCGGCGCAGCACGGTGAAGTGGGTCTGCATGCCCGACTGGCGCACGTTGATGGCGCGCACGTCGGCGCCTTCGCCGAAGCCATAGGTGACTGCTGGGCGCTTGACCAGAGGCAGGATCTCGCGCACCACCGGATCGTCCAGGCACACCACCGCCAGGCCGTAGAACGGCAGGTTGTGAAGGAACTCGACGAAGGTCTTCTTCAGCTTGTTGAAGTCGCCTTCGTACGTCGCCATATGGTCGGCGTCGATATTGGTGACCACCGCGACCAGCGGCTGCAAGTGCAGGAAGCTGGCATCGCTCTCGTCGGCTTCGGCGATCAGGTAGCGGCTGGTGCCGAGCTGGGCATTGGTGCCCGCGGCATTCAGGCGGCCACCGATGACGAAGGTCGGGTCCAGGCCGCCGGCCGCGAACACCGAGGCCAACAGGCTGGTGGTGGTGGTCTTGCCATGGGTGCCAGCCACGGCGATGCCATGGCGATAACGCATCAGCTCGGCGAGCATCTCGGCACGAGGCACTACCGGAATGCGTCGCTCCAGGGCGGTGGCCACTTCCGGATTGGCGACATTGACGGCACTGGACACCACCAGCACATCGGCATTGGCGGCGTTCTCGGCACGGTGGCCGACGAAGATCTGCGCCCCGAAGGACTCCAGGCGCTCGGTGACCGGCGATGCCTTGAGGTCGGAGCCGGAAACCTGGTAACCCAGGTTCAGCAGCACCTCGGCGATACCGCACATGCCGACGCCGCCGATACCGACGAAGTGGATACGGCGGATGCGGCGCATTTCCGGTTGCGGGATGGCTTTCTGGCTTTCAACCATGGGCCACCTCCAGGCAGGTATCGACCACGTTACGGGTTGCGGCGGGCTTGGCCAGGCGCCGTGCGGTAGCGGCCATGGTGTCGAGTTTCGCGGGTTGCATCAGCACCTCGTTCAGGCGTTCAGCGAGCTGCGCTGCGCCAGTTGTCGCTTGTGGCATCAGGAAGGCAGCGCCTTCATGTGCCAGATAATGGGCGTTATGGGTCTGGTGGTCGTCGATGGCATGGGGCAAGGGCACCAGCATCGAGGGCAGGCCTGCCGCAGCCAGTTCGCTGACGGTCAGCGCACCGGCCCGGCACACCACCAGGTCGGCCCAGCCATAGGCATGGGCCATATCCTTGATAAAGGGCTCTACCTGAGCCTCGACTCCCGCTTCGCGATAACGCTGAGCGGTGATCGGCGCATGCTGCTTGCCCGCCTGGTGGAAGACCTCGGGCCTCACGCCTGCGGGCACTTCGGCCAAGGCCTGGGGCAGCAGCTTGTTCAACGGTTCGGCGCCCAGGCTGCCACCGAGTACCAGCAGACGGGCGCGACGGCCAGTCAGCGGCGCGCGCTGGGGTTCCAGGAACAGTTCCGGGCGCACCGGATTGCCAGTGGTACGGCGTTTGTCACTGGCACCGAACGTGTCGGGGAAAGCTTCGCAGACTCGCCCCGCCAATGGCACCAGCAGGCGATTGGCGGTCCCGGCGCGGGCGTTCTGCTCATGGATCACCAGCGGCACGCCGGACAACCGCGCGGCGACACCACCAGGCCCGGTCACGTAGCCGCCGAAGCCCACCACGCAGACAGGGCGCAGCTGGCGAATGATCCGCCGTGCCTGCAGCACCGCCTTGACCAGGGTGAAGGGTGCCTTGAGCAGCGACAGCTTGCCCTTGCCGCGCAGGCCGCTGACCTGGATCAGGTGCAGCGCCAGACCGGCCTGGGGTACCAGTTCGTTCTCGATGCCGCGAGGGGTGCCCAGCCAGTGCACGCTGTAGCCGCGCGCCTGGAATTCGCGGGCGCAGGCCAAGGCCGGGAACACGTGGCCCCCGGTGCCGCCTGCCATGATCAGTACGTTCTTGCCGTCAGCGGCCATGGGTGGGCTCCTCGGCAAAATCGTTCTCGTTGAACTCGTGCTCCTCGCTGCCCAAGTGCGTGCGGCTCTCCCACTCGATGCGCAGCAGCAAACCCACGCAGGCACAGCAGATCACCAGCGAGCTGCCGCCGTAGCTGAGGAACGGCAGGGTCAGGCCCTTGGTCGGCAGCAGGCCGACGTTCACGCCGATGTTGATCAGGAACTGGCCGATCCACAGGAAGGCCAGCCCGAACGCCATGTAGGCGGCGAAGAACTGCTTGGCCTTCTCGGCCCACAGGCCGATGTACAAGGCGCGCACGGTGACGAAGACGAACAGCCCCACGGTCAGCAGCGAGCCCAGCACGCCCAGCTCCTCGGCCAGCACCGAGAACACGAAGTCGGTGTGCGCTTCAGGCAGGTAGAACTGCTTCTGCACGCTGTTGCCCAGGCCCACGCCGAGCCACTCGCCGCGCCCGAAGGCGATCAGTGCCTGGGTCAGCTGGTAGCCGGAGCCGAACTGGTCGGCCCAGGGGTCGGTGAAGGTGATCAAGCGCGCCATCCGGTAGGGTTGCGCCTGCACCAGGACGAATACCGCAACCACCGCCAGGACAACCATCAGGCTGAAGCGGAACAGCCCCACCCCACCGAGGAACAGCATCGCGGCCGCCGCCCCCATCATCACCACGGTGGCGCCGAAATCCGGCTCCATCAGCAATAGTCCAGCCATCGGCAGCAACACGATGAACGGCTTGAAGAAGCCCATCCAGCTTTCACGCACTTCCTGCTGGCGCCGCACCAGGTAGCCGGCCAGGTAGATCACTACGAAGACCTTGGCGATCTCCGAGGGCTGCACGTTGAAGAAGCTGAAACCGATCCAGCGCATCGATCCGTTCACTTCCCGGCCAATGCCTGGCACCAGCACCAGCACCAGCAGGGCAAAGGCCCCGACCAGCATGCTGAAACCCATGCGCTGCCAGGTCGCGATCGGCACCAGCATGGTCACGCCGCAGGCGACCAGGCCGATGGCCACGTACACCAAGTGGCGGAACATGTGGTAGAGGGGGTTGCCCGACTGCACCGCGGCCACTTCCGAGGAGGCCGAAGTGATCATCACCAGGCCCAGGCCGAGCAGCGCCAGGCAGCCGGCGAGGAAGGCGAAATCCAGGTCGATGCCACGGCCGCTGATCAGCGGCGAAGGAAACGGCTTGATCATCCCGAAGATCATGCCAGCCCTCCTACGGCCTGGGCGAACAGGCGCCCACGCTCTTCGAAGTTCTTGAACATGTCGAGGCTGGCGCACGCCGGCGAGAGCAGCACGGCGTCGCCCGCCTGGGCCAGCTCGGCGCACTGCTGCACGGCTTCATCGAGGCTCTGCACGCGGATCAGCGGCACGCTGTCACCCAGGGCCTGGGCCAGGCGTTCGGCATCGCGCCCCAGCAGCACCACGGCGCGGCAATACTGGCTCACGGGCGCGCGCAGGGCGCTGAAATCGGCGCCCTTGCCATCGCCACCGGCAATCAGTACCAGCTTGCCATCGATATCCACCCCCAGGCCTTCGATGGCTGCCAGGGCGGCGCCGACGTTGGTGGCTTTGGAATCGTCGTACCAGTTCACGCCGTCGCGCTCGCGGACCCATTGGCAGCGGTGGGCGAGGCCGGCGAACTGGCGCAGGCTCTCGAGCATGGCGTCCAACGGCAGGCCCACGGCATGCCCCAGGGCCAAGGCGGCCAAGGCGTTGCTCTGGTTGTGAGCGCCACGGACTTTGAGCTCGCGCACCGGCATCAGCGCCTGGAACTCGAAGGCCAGGTACTTCTCACCGTCCACCTCGCGCAGGCCGAAGGCCTTGAAATCGGGTACGTTGAGGCCGAAGGTCCAGCACGGCTGGCCCTCGAGCAGCAATGGCCGGCTCAGCGCGTCCTGGCGATTGACCACTACCTGGCGGGCGCCACGGAAGATCCGGTGCTTGGCCAGGTGGTAGGCCGGCAGGCCACTGTAGCGGTCCATGTGGTCTTCGCTGACGTTCAGCACGGTGGCGACTTCGGCGTTGAGCTGGTCGGTGGTTTCCAGCTGGAAACTGGACAGTTCCAGGACGTACAGCTCGACGCTGTCATCGAGCAGGTCCAGCGCCGGCGTTCCGAGGTTGCCACCGACGGCCACGCGCTTGCCCGCCCGGGCAGCCATCTCGCCGACCAGGGTGGTCACGGTGCTCTTGGCGTTGGAGCCGCTGATCGCCACGATCGGTGCCTTGGCGTGACGGGCGAACAGCTCGATGTCGCCCGACAGGCGCACGCCACGGGCGGCAGCCTGCTGCAACGCTGGGGTGGCCAGGGCAAGGCCCGGGCTGACATAGAGTTCGTCGGCGCGGCAGAGGAAGTCCACGTCCAGGTCGCCACAGCGCACTTCCACCTGCGGGTAGTCGCGGCGCAGGGTGTCCAGCTCCGGCGGCTGCGCACGGGTGTCGGCGACCGCAAAGGCAATGCCCCGGCTCGCCAGGAAGCGAACCAGGGACATGCCGCTCTTGCCGAGGCCGACAACGATGCGGAAGTGGTCGGAAGCGATCAGTGACACGCTCATCTACCTCAGTTTCAGTGTGGCAAGGCCGATCAGCACAAGAATCACGGTGATGATCCAGAAACGGACGATCACCCGAGGCTCGGGCCAACCCTTGAGTTCAAAGTGGTGGTGGATCGGCGCCATGCGGAACACACGCTTGCCGGTCAGCTTGAAGGAGGCGACCTGGATTACCACCGACAGGGTTTCCATGACGAACACGCCGCCCATGATGAACAGGACGATTTCCTGGCGCACGATCACGGCGATGGTGCCCAGCGCGGCGCCCAGCGCCAGTGCGCCAACGTCACCCATGAAGACCTGGGCCGGATAGGTGTTGAACCACAAAAAGCCAAGGCCGGCGCCGATCAGCGCGCCACAGAACACGATCAGCTCACCGGCACCGGGCACGTAGGGAATCAGCAGGTATTCGGCAAACTTAACGTTGCCCGACAGGTAGCAGAAGATGCCCAGGGCGCCGCCGACCATCACCGTCGGCATGATCGCCAGGCCATCGAGGCCGTCGGTGAGGTTCACGGCGTTGCTGGAGCCAACGATGACGAAGTAGGTCAGCACCACGAAGCCTACGCCCAGCGGGACGGTGACATCCTTGAGCATCGGCACGATCAGCGTGGTCTCGACGCTGGTCGGCGCGGTGGCATAGAGGAAGATGGCAGCGCCCAGGCCGAACACCGATTGCCAGAAGTACTTCCAGCGGCTCGGCAAGCCACGGGAGTTCTTCTCGATCACCTTGCGGTAGTCGTCGACCCAGCCGATGGCACCGAACAGCAGCGTGACGATCAGCACCACCCAGACGTAGCGGTTGGTCAGGTCGGCCCACAGCAAGGTGCTGATGCCGATGGCGGACAGGATCAGCGCACCACCCATGGTCGGGGTGCCGGACTTGGACAGGTGCGATTGCGGGCCGTCGTTACGGACGGCCTGACCGATCTGGCGGATCTGCAGCGTGCGAATCATCCATGGGCCCAGCCACAGGGCCAGCGACAGCGCGGTCAGTACACCGAGGATCCCGCGCAGGGACAGGTACTGGAAGACCGCAAAGCCTTTATGGAACTGTTGCAGATACTCAGCCAACAGCAAAAGCATTAATGTTTCTCCCCGCTGGAACCGCACAAGGCCGCCACGACGTTTTCCATCGCAGCGCTGCGCGATCCCTTGATCAAGATGGTGGTGTCCCTGGCCTGCTCGATACGGACTGCATCGATCAGCTCAGACTGAGTAGCGAAATGGTGGCCTCCAGTGCCAAACGCCTTGACCGCGTGAGCCATGTTCGGCCCCACCGCGTACAATACGTCTACCTTGCCGCGGGCATGGTCACCGACCTGGCGGTGCCCTTCCTCTGCCCACTGGCCCAACTCGCCGATATCCCCGAGCACCAGAACGGTGCGCCCGGAAAAGCCGGCGAGTATATCAATCGCCGCGCACATGGAGGTGGGGTTTGCGTTGTAAGTGTCATCGATGAAGCGCACGCCGTTGGGCGCTACCTGCGCGACCGTGCGGCCCTTGACCGGCTGCACCTGGCCCAGGCCTGCAGCGATGCCTTCCAAGGTCAGGCCGAAGGCGTGGGCCGCAGCCGCGGCAGCCAAGGCATTGCTGACGTTATGGGTGCCCAGCAGGTTGAGCTGGACCGTTACCGAACCACTCGGACCATGCAGGGTGAACGCGGGGCAACCACGTTCATCGCGGCCGATGTCGCTGGCATGGAAGTCCGCCTGGGCATTGCTCAGCGCGAAGGTGATGACCGAGTGCTGGCCGGCACGCTGCTGCCAGGTGGCGAACGCCTTGTCGTCCAGGTTAAGGACGGCGACACCGCCCTCGCCCAGGCCTTCGAGGATCTCACCCTTGGCCTCGACGATTTTTTCCGGCCCGCCGAACTCGCCGACATGGGCGGTACCGGCATTATTGATCAGCGCAACCTGGGGCTTGGTCAGGCCTACGGTGTAGGCGATCTCGCCGATACGCGAGGCGCCCAGCTCGATGACGGCGGCGCTGTGCTCAGGCGCCAGCTCCAGCAGGGTCAGCGGCGCGCCAAGGTCGTTATTGAGATTGCCGCGGGTCGCCAGCACCGGTCCGCGGGTGCGCAGGATGCAGGCAAGCATCTCCTTGACCGTGGTCTTGCCGCTCGAGCCGGTGATGGCCGCGACGGGCTTGTCGAACGCGGCGCGGTTCAGGGCCCCCAGTCGGCCCAGGGCCAAACGGCTATCGGCGACCACCAGTTGCGGCAGGTCGACGCCTGGCACTTCGCGTTCGACCAGAGCCGCTACCGCGCCCTTGGCTTGAACCTCGGCCAGGTACTCGTGGCCGTCGAAGCGCGGCCCGGCCAAGGCGACGAACAGCTGTCCGGCGGCGATGGCGCGGCTGTCGATGCTCACGCCGGTAAACGTGGCATCGGCGCCGACCACGCGCCCCTGCAGGGCGCCGGTCAGCTGGCTGAGCGAAAGCGGTTCAAGCATGTGCAGCCTCCCAGGCTGAAAGCGCCTTTTCGGCTTCGACGAGGTCGGAGAAAGCGTGACGCTCGCCATTGATTTCCTGGTAGTCCTCATGGCCCTTGCCCGCCAGGACAATGACATCGTCGGCAGCAGCCGAGGCGATCAAGCGGGCGATGGCCTGGCCGCGGCCAGGGATGAACTCGACGCCCTCGCCCGCGCTGTTGAAGCCCGGACGGATGTCGTCGAAGATCCGCTGTGGGTCTTCGCTGCGCGGGTTGTCATCGGTTACCAGCACGCGATCAGCCAGGCGCTCGGCGACTTCAGCCATCAGCGGACGCTTGCCGCGGTCGCGGTCGCCGCCGCAGCCGAACAGGCAAAGCAGCTTGCCGCGGGTGTGTGGCCGCAGCGCTTCGAGGACCTTGTCCAGTGCATCCGGCGTGTGCGCGTAGTCGACCACCACCAGCGGCTGGTCACCACCGCCAAGGCGCTGCATGCGGCCAACCGGGCCCTGCAGCCGAGGCGTGATCTTGAGGATCTCGTCCAGCGAATAATCGAGCGCCAACAGCGTGGCCACGGCGGCGAGCATGTTGCTCAAGTTGAAACGGCCAAGCAGTTGGCTGCGCAGCGTGCGCTCGCCCTGGGCGGTGACCAGGGTGGCGCGCACGCCATCATCGTCGAAATGCGCTTGGCGGCAGTACAGCGAGGCCGCGGAGTCTTGGAGGCTATAGCTGAACAGCCGGGTTTCGACATATTCGGCGCCCGGACGGCGAGCGAACTCGGCCGCCAGCCGACGCCCGAACTCATCGTCCAGGTTGACCACCTGACTGCGCAGGCTCGGCCAGGCGAACAGCTTGGCCTTGGCGGCCTCATAGGCCTGCATGCTGCCGTGGTAGTCCAGGTGGTCGCGAGACAGGTTGGTCATCACCGCGATATCGAACGCCAGTGCCGCCACCCGGCCTTGCTCCAGCGCGTGCGAGGAGACTTCCATCGCCACGGCCTTGGCGCCGCCCTTCTTCAGGTCGTAGAGGGTCGATTGCACGGCGATCGGGTCGGGAGTGGTCAGGCGACCGCTCTGCAACTCGCCATGAAAGCCCGTACCCAGGGTACCGATCAGGCCGCAACGCTGGCCAAGGGCATCCAGGGCCTGGGCCACCAGCTGGGTGACGCTGGTCTTGCCGTTGGTACCGGTGACACCGACCAGGTTCAGCTGGCGGCTCGGCTCGCCATAGAAACGACCGGCGATATCAGACAGCTGGGCGATCAGCCCCTTGACCGGGATCAGTGGCACATCCGTCAGCGGCAGCACCGTGGCGCCCTGCTCTTCATAGGCAACGGCCGCTGCCCCGCGGGCGAGCGCGTCGGCGATGTGCTCACGGCCATCGACCCTGGCCCCTGGCACCGCCAGGAACAGGTCGCCCGGACGTACGTTACGGCTGTCCAGGGTCAGCTCGCGGATCAGCGGATCACGGCTGGCGTGGGCGAACAGCTTGCTCAATGGCATCGTCATCAACCACGCCCTCCTTTGGCGGCCGCGGCAGTAACCGGCTGCTCGGCAGCGACGGGCGCAGGCGGCGGCAGGTTGTCTGGCGGAATGTTCATCAGGCGCAGGGTGCCCGACATGACTTTACTGAAGACTGGCGCCGAGACCAGGCCGCCGAAGTAGCCACCCTTGCTCGGCTCGTCGATGACCACGACGATGGCGTAGCGCGGATCGCTCATCGGCCCGAAGCCGGCGAACAATGAACGGTAGGCGTTTTGCGTGTAGCCCTTGGCGCCGACAGTGGCCTTGCGCGCCGTACCACTCTTGCCACCTACGTGGTAGAACGGCACTTGCGCGCGGTACACACCGCGCGGTGCTTCGATCACTTGCTGGAGCATGCCCTGGATGGTTTCGGCGGTTTCCTTCGGCACCACCTGGGTGGACTCCGGGGCGCCGTCTACCTTGAGGATGCTCAGCGGCACCATCTTGCCGTCGTTGGCCAGCGCCGCGTAGGCATGCACCAGTTGCAAGGCGGTGACAGACAGACCATAGCCGTAGGACAGGGTCGCGGTCTCGGCCTTGCGCCACTCGCGGTGGTTGGGCAGGTTGCCGACGCGCTCGCCCGGGAAGCCCAGGCCGGTGTACTGACCCAAGCCCAGCTGGGACATGACCCGGTAGATCGCCTCGCCGCCGATATCGAAGGCGATCTTGCTCATGCCCACGTTACTGGAGTTGATCAGGATGCCGGTCAGGTCGAGGATCGGACCTTCGCTGCGGGACACGTCCTTGATGGTGTAGCGGCCAATCTGCAAGCTGCCAGGGTACACCTCGACCTTGTCGGTCGGCTTCCAGCGGCCGCTTTCGAGGGCCGCGCTCATGGACAGCGGCTTGACCGTGGAACCGGGCTCGAAGACGTCGATGATCGCCCGATTGCGCATGGCGGCGGGCAACATGCTACGGCGGTTGTTGGGGTTGTAGGTCGGCTGGTTGACCATGGCCAGGACCTCGCCGCTCTTGACGTCCATGATCACCAGGCTGCCGGCCTTGGCGTCCTGTTCGGCAATCGCGTTGCGCAGCTCGCGGGTGGCCAGGTACTGCAGGCGCAGGTCTATGGACAACGCCAAGGTTTTACCGGCCTTGGCGTTCTTGGTTACCTGGATGTCCTTGATCAGCCGACCACGCCGATCCTTGATTACTTGCCGCTTGCCGGGAACCCCGGCCAGCCATTCGTCGTAGGCCAACTCCACGCCTTCGCGGCCGTGATCGTCCAGGTCGGTGAAGCCGACCATGTGCGCCGTGACATCGCCGGCCGGATAGAAACGGCGGAATTCCTCCAGCCCATACACGCCGGGGACCTTGAGATCGAGCACGCGCTGGCCCTGTTCCGGGGTCAGGCCGCGGACCAGGTAGATGAATTCCTTGCCGGCCTGTTGCGTCAGGCGCTCGGTCAGCTGTTGCGGATTTCGCCCCAGGGCTGCCGCCAGCTCCGGCCAACGTGCCTTGGTGGCCTGCATCTCCTTGGGGTTGGCCCACAGCGTGGTGACCGGTGTACTGACGGCCAAGGGCTCGCCGTTGCGGTCGGTAATCAGGCCGCGGTGGGCGGGAATAGGAATATGCCGAAGGCTGCGTGCGTCACCCTGGCCCTTGAGAAAGTCGCGGTCGACCACCTGCAGGTCGATGATGCGCCAGGAGATGGCGCCGACCATCAAGGCCAGCAGGCCGATCACCACCCGGAAGCGCCAGGGATAGAGTGCGCCTTCGAGTTTCATCATGGCGCGACCATCCGCACTTCGTCAGCCGCGGGCACGCGCATCTTGAGCTGCTCGCTGGCCAGCGTCTCGATCCGGCTGTGCGCCGTCCAGGTGCTTTGCTCGAGGATCAGGCGACCCCACTCGGCCTGCGCCTTGTCGCGCTCGCTGAGCTCGCCGTAAAGGGTATTGAGCAACTGACGGTTCCAGTGCGCGCTGTACGACACCGCAATGGCAGAAACCAGTACACCTGCAAACAGCAGAAGCATCAGGAAGCTTCCGCCTGGCAGAGGTTTGGCGAGCAGCCGGTTCAACGCAATTTCTCCGCTACGCGCATGACGGCGCTGCGCGCGCGGGGGTTGGCCTTGAGCTCGGCTTCGGAGGCGAACTGCGCCTTGCCGTGGACCCGGATCTTGGGCTCGAAGACCTTGTGCTGCACCGGCAGGTTGCGCGGCAGGTTGTCTGCCTCGCCCTTGGCCAGCTTGCGCATGAACAGTTTGACGATACGGTCTTCCAAGGAGTGGAAGCTGATTACCACCAGGCGCCCGCCAATCTCCAGGGCATCCATGGCGGCTGCAAGGCCCGCCTCAAGATCGCCCAGTTCGTTGTTGACATGGATGCGCAGGCCTTGGAAGGCACGGGTAGCCGGGTTCTTGCCTTTTTCCCAGGCCGGATTGGCGACCTTGAGCACCTCGGCCAAATCGGCTGTGCGGGTGAACGGCTGCTCTGCGCGGCGCAGCACCACGGCGCGGGCCATGCGCCTGGCAAAGCGTTCTTCGCCGTATTCCTTGAACACCCGGGCGATCTCTTCTTCCGGCGCGTTGGCGATGAACTCGGCGGCGCTGACGCCGCGGCTCGGGTCCATGCGCATGTCCAGTGGGCCATCATTGAGGAAGCTGAAGCCGCGTTCCGGATCATCCAGCTGCGGGGAGGAAACACCCAGGTCCAGCAGGATGCCACTGACCTTGCCGTCCAGGCCACGCTCGGCAGCCTCGCTGCCCAGTTCGGCAAAACTGCGCTGCACAATGACAAAGCGGCCGTCTTCGGCCGCCAGCGCTTGCCCGGTGGCAATTGCCAGAGGATCCTTGTCGAACCCCAGCAGCCGGCCCTGCGGCCCCAGCTTGCTAAGGATCAGCCGGCTGTGGCCGCCACGCCCGAACGTACCATCCAGGTAGCAGCCATCGGCACGCACGGCCAGCGCCTCGACGGCCTCGTCGAGCAGCACGGTGATGTGTTTGAAGCTGCTATCAATTGTCACAGAATAAGATCACGCAAGTCGTCGGGCATGGCGCCCGGTTGTTGGATAGCCGCGAGATCAGCCGCAGAAACCACGTTCCAGGCATCCTCATCCCACAGCTGAAATTTGTTCAGTTGCCCCACCAGCATCGCCTTCT
Organism: Pseudomonadota bacterium; assembly: GCA_023388335.1. Taxonomy (GTDB): domain Bacteria; phylum Pseudomonadota; class Gammaproteobacteria; order Pseudomonadales; family Pseudomonadaceae; genus Aquipseudomonas. The sequence goes on from JAEWGL010000247.1 coordinate 22,683, forward strand.
TGTCGAGCCTGGCGTACTCGCGCAAACGCGGTGGAACCAGAAAACGCCCACTGCCATCGAGCTCCAGGTCCACCGCATTACCGATCAGCAAACGCTGAAGGCGACGGTTTTCCTCACGCAACGACGGCAAGGTGCGCAACTTGGCTTCTATCAGTTCCCACTCATCGAGGGGATAGACACACAGGCAGGGATCGACTGCATCGATGGTCACGATCAACTGCCCGGCGCAACGCGAGTCCAGCTCGTCACGGTACCGGCTCGGCATGGCGAGACGTCCCTTGGCGTCAAGGCTGATGGCGTTGGCTCCGCGAAACACGGCTCAATCCCCGCAATATTAGCTTTTTCGTGTCAGAAAACCCACTTCGTCCCACTTTCCGCCACTTGCGCACACTATAGGAATCCGTCCCTCACACCGTCAAGGCGCGTTCATAAGGAAACTCCTTACAGAACGGAGATTTAGCTCAACAAGCGAAAGGAAAAGCACTACAAGGAAGGCTTTGCGAAAGGAAAAAGCACCTAGGCTCAAGCGGATAGAGGTCGGTGTTAAAGTGCTTTCTCAAGAGTAAGATTTTTTTGGTATTACGACGCGAGGGGTCTGCTGACGATCCAGCGAGGGGGGAAGGTGGAGAGTCGATCTGTAAGCCGGGTTCTGTCGAGGACAGTCATTCCTCTACGACGGCCATCACTGGACGCCTTTAGCAACCTACCCGGTTCCAACGCGGGCCGCGCCATATGGAACCCTATTTGGTCTTGCTCCGAGTGGGGTTTACCTAGCCACGGACTGTTGCCAGCCGCGCGGTGCGCTCTTACCGCACCTTTTCACCCTTACCGGCACCGAAGTGCTTAGGCGGTTGTTTTCTGTGGCACTTTCCGTAGGCTCACGCCCCCCAGGCATTACCTGGCACTCTGCCCTATGGAGCCCGGACTTTCCTCCCCCCTCTTTTGCGGAACAAAAGAAGGCAGCGACTGTCCAATCGACTCTCCGCTGACAAGGGTAACGGCAGCGAGCGTCGAGAACAAGTGATAAAGCGCTTATTTCACTGGGCCGCTAGTGAGGTTTCTGTCTTTCGAGCGCCGCCTGGTAGAGCAGGTTCTTGCGCACACCCGTGATCTGCGCCGCCAATGCCGCCGCACGCTTGAGCGGCATTTCTTCCATCAGCAGGTCCAGCACACGCAGCGCCTCGCTGCTGAGGGCCTGGTCATCCTCCGGCGCGCTCCAGCCAGACACCAGCACCACGCATTCGCCACGCTGCTGATTGCTGTCGGCCTCGACGAAGGCTCGCAGCTCACCCAGGGGCAGGCCCTTGAGGGTCTCGAAGGTCTTCGTCAGCTCGCGCGCCAGCAAGGCCGGACGCTCGGCACCGAACACCGCCTCCATATCCTCGAGGCACTCCAGGATGCGGTGCGGCGCCTCATAGAAGATCAATGTGCGTGGTTCTTCCTTGACCTGCTCCAGGCGAGCACGACGGCCCACCGCCTTGGCCGGTAGAAAGCCTTCGAAGATGAACCGATCCGACGGCAACCCGGCGGCGGACAATGCAGCGATCAAGGCACAAGCGCCCGGCACTGGCACCACACTGACACCCGCAGCGCGCGCCTGGCGCACCAGGTGGTACCCGGGGTCGGAAATCAGCGGAGTGCCAGCATCGGACACCAGCGCCACATCATCACCGGCTAGCAGGCGCGTGAGGAAGCGACCGCCCTCGTCGCGCTCGTTGTGCTCATGACAGGCCGCCAGTGGCGTGCCGATGCCGAAGTGCTGCAGCAGGCGGATCGAGTGGCGGGTATCTTCGGCCGCGATCAGCGCGACGCTCCCCAGCACCTTCAGGGCCCGGGCGCTCATGTCGTCGAGGTTGCCGATCGGCGTGGCGACGACATAGAGCGTGCCTACTGTGGATTTCGAAGCCCCTGCAACATCAGTCACTGCATACACCTGTCATTTGGATCTGAAGGCGCCATTGTAGCCCGACCACCGGCAACACGGAGCAACCATCTTGCGCGGCAAGCCCCGCCATAGCACCTATATTGAAGGATTAGCACCGCCATGATCGCGCCCCAGCCAGCGCTTGGGTACACTTGTCGGCCAACTTGATCGAGTAACAGGACCCTTACATGATCGCTTGCCTGCGGCTGTTCACAGCCTTCTGCCTTGCTGCCCTGCTGGCAGCCTGCGCCAGCTCGCCCTCATCCAGCCTGGGCGAACTGCCACGCACCCCGGATGCCAGCATCGAGCAACTGCTGGAACAGGCCGCCGCCAGCAAGTCGGCCGAGGATGCAGCCCTGCTGCGCCTGAGCGCCGCCGACCAGGCCTACCGCCAGAAGGACTTCCCGCAGGCTGCACGCATTCTCCAGCAGGTCCCGCTGGAGACGCTCAAGCCAGCCCAGCAAGTGTTCGCCAGCACCCTGGCCGCCGAACTCGCCATGAGCCGCAATCAACCCAAGGCCGCCCTCGATGCACTGGCCCACCCAAGCCTGGCGCGCGTTGGCGAGCTGCCACCGGAGCAGCAGGCACGTACCTACAGCGTCCATGCTGCCACCCTGGAGGCGGATGGCCAGGCACTGTCCGCCGCCCAGCAACGCATCCTGCTCGCCCCGCTGCTCAGCGACCAGGCCGCCAGCGCCAACAATGACGCCATCTGGGCGCTGGTGGCCTCGCTGCCCGCCGACCAGCTTCAGGCCACCGGCAACGACACCCTCTCCGGCTGGACCAGCCTGGCCCTGGCCGTGAAGAGCGCCGGCACCCTGGAGCAACAGCAGGCCGCTATCGACAGCTGGCGCAGCCAGCACCCGGAGCATCCGGCCGCCATCGCGCTGCCACTGCCGCTGGCCAAGCTCAAGGAGCTGGCCAGCCAGCCACTGACCAAGATCGCCCTGCTGTTGCCCCAGGAAGGCCCGCTGGCCAACGTCGCGCGCGCCCTGCGCGATGGCTTCATGGCCGCTCACTTCCAGGCCCAGCAGTCCGGTCAGCCGGCACCGGCCATACAGGTTTTCGACAGCTCGCGCCTGACCTCCGTCGAGGACTTCTACCGGGAGGCCCAGGCTGCCGGTGTTCAGTTGGTGGTTGGCCCGCTGGAGAAGCCGCTGGTCAAGCAGCTCGCCGCCCTGCCGCAGCTGCCGATCACCACCCTGGCCCTGAACTACGCGGACGTCGGCCAGAAGGCTCCGCCGCAGCTCTTCCAATTCGGCCTTGCCGCCGAAGACGAGGCCCGCGAGGTCTCGCGCCGCGCCCACGCCGACGGCATGGTCCGCGCCGTCGCCCTGGTCCCCAGCGGCGAATGGGGCGACCGCGTCCTCAAGGCGTTCCGTGAAGACTGGGAATCCAAGGGCGGCACCCTGCTCGCTGCCGAGCACGTCGCCCAGCCGGTCGCCCTGGCCCAGCAGATCGCCGACCTGTTCCAGCTGCGTCAGAGCGAAGGCCGCGCCAAAAGCCTGCAGAGCACCGTGGGTGGCAATGTCGCTGCGCAGCCATCGCGTCGCCAGGATATCGACTTCATCTTCCTGGCTGCCACGCCGCAGCAGGCGCAGCAGATCAAGCCGACCCTGAACTTCCAGTACGCCGGCGATGTACCGGTCTACGCCACCTCGAACGTGTACAGCGCCAGCGGCGACGTCAACCAGTACAACGACATGACCGGCATCCGCTTCTGCGAGACGCCGTGGCTGCTCGACACCGGTAATAGCCTGCGCCAGCAGGTCGTCAACCAATGGCCCCAGGCCGCTGGCAGCCTCGGCCGCCTGTACGCCATGGGCGCGGATGCCTACAGCCTGGCGCCGCGCCTGGGCCAGCTCAAGGCCCTGCCGGACAGCCGCGCTGAAGGCCTGTCTGGCAGCCTGAGCATGAATCCCAACCAGCGTATCGAGCGCCAATTGCCTTGGGCCGAATTCGCGGGCGGCCAGGTCAAGCGCCTGCCGGACACCCCGCGCTGATGCCCGAAGCAACGACCACCCGCGACGGCCAGGCCGCCGAACGGCAAGCCCTTGAGTACCTTCAAGGGCAAGGCTTGCGCTTGCTCACGCAGAACTGGCGGTGCAAAGGCGGTGAGCTTGATCTGGTCATGCTCGACAGCGATACAGTAGTATTCGTCGAAGTCCGCTATCGGTTGCATGCGGCCTTCGGTGGCGCCCTCGGCAGTATTGATGGGCGCAAGCAGAAGCGACTGGTGCTTGCCGCCAGTCTTTTCCTGCAGAAGGAGTCCCGCTGGGCTAAACACCCCTGCCGTTTCGACGTTGTCGCCCTGCAGGGCCGTCACCACGCGGGCCAACCGCTTCAATGGCTGAAAAACGCCTTCGAATGCTGAACCCATTCAACTTTTTCGCTCCATGTTTCGCGGGCTGGCCCCTTGCCGCGCGTCGCGTCGGCCACCGCCCCACTTAAGGTCACACCAGATGGACATGCAATCCCGAATTCGCCGGCTGTTCCAGGCCAGCATCGACACCAAGCAACAGGCAATGGACATCCTGGCACCACACATCGAACTGGCCAGCCAGGTCATGGTCAATGCCTTGCTCAACGAGGGCAAGATGCTCGCCTGCGGTAATGGCGGCTCGGCCGGCGACGCCCAGCACTTTTCCTCGGAGCTGCTCAACCGCTTCGAGCGTGAGCGCCCGAGCCTGCCGGCCATCGCCCTGACCACCGACAGCTCGACGTTGACCTCGATTGCCAACGACTACAGCTACAACGAGGTGTTCTCCAAGCAGATCCGCGCACTGGGGCAACCGGGCGATGTGCTGCTGGCCATTTCCACCAGCGGCAACTCGGCCAACGTGATTCAGGCGATCCAGGCGGCACATGATCGCGAAATGATTGTCGTAGCATTGACCGGACGCGACGGTGGTGGCATGGCTTCGCTGCTGCTGCCCGAAGACGTCGAGATCCGCGTACCGTCTACGGTCACCGCACGTATCCAGGAAGTCCACCTGCTGGCGATCCACTGTCTGTGCGACCTGATCGACAGCCAACTGTTCGGGAGTGAAGAATGATCCCTAAACGCCTCGGCCTGATGGCCTTGACCCTGTGCCTGAGCATCGGCGGCTGCACCTCGGTGCTGACCGCGTCCCGTGAAAAGCCCATCGAAGATGACCGCGGCACCCGCACCATCGGCAGCAAGATCGACGACTCGCTGATCGAGACCAAAGTGGCGGTCAACGTCGCCAAGGCTGCCCCCGACCTGGACAAGGGTTCGCACATCGTCGTCAGCAGCTACAACGGCGTCGTGCTGTTGGCCGGCCAGACCCCTCGCGCCGACCTCAAGAGCCTTGCCGAGCAGGCTGCCGGTCAGGTCCAGCGGGTCAAGAAGGTGCACAACGAGCTGCAGGTGATCCAGCCTTCCTCCATCCTGGCCCGTAACAACGACGCCTGGCTGACCACCAAGATCAAGACCCAGATGCTGACCGACGCCAGCGTCCCCGGCTCGCGCATCAAGGTCATCACCGAAAACGGCATCGTCTACCTGCTCGGCCTGCTGACCCAGCAGGAAGCCACCCGCGCCACCAATCTGGTGCAAGGTGTGTCGGGCGTGCAGAAAATCGTCAAGCTATTCGAGTACATCGACTGACGGACGCTCAAGACGCTACACCGGGGTGCTCAAGGCCGCCCTGTGACAGGCACAACAAAAAAGGCGATCCGCAAGGACCGCCTTTTTTGTTACTTGACCACCTTGAGGCTAGGCCGGCCAGTGGGACGTGGCGGCTGGCTGCCGCCAGTCGGCGGGCCATCGTCATCCGGCTCGACCTCTTCCTCTTCCAGCTCGTCGCTCTCCATCAGCGGCGGCTCGAGCTCGAAGACCATGCCCTGGCCGTTCTCCCGGGCATAAATACCCA
>JAEWGL010000008.1 GCA_023388335.1 Pseudomonadota bacterium
CGGCTCGATCTCAACACCGAGGGCCTGCTGCTGCTGACCAACGACGGCGGGCTGGCCCGCGTCCTCGAATTGCCGACGACCGGCTGGCTGCGCCGCTATCGCGTGCGCGCGCACGGTGCGATCCTGCAGCCGCAGCTCGATGCGCTGCGCAAGGGCGTCACCGTCGACGGTGTCCGCTACGGCGCGATCGAGGCGACGGTCGACCGCCTGCAGGGCGCCAATGTCTGGCTCACCTTCGCGATCCGCGAGGGCAAGAACCGCGAGGTGCGCAATGTGCTGGAGCATCTCGGACTCAAGGTGAACCGGCTGATCCGCGTCTCGTTCGGTCCGTTTCAACTCGGCGACCTCCCCGAGGGTGGGGTCGAGGAAATCCGCACCCGGCATCTGCGCGAACAGCTCGGCGAGCGCATCGCGAAGGACGCGGACGCGGATTTCACCGGCCCGATGACGCAGGTCATCACTTCCCCGCTGGCAGGGGAGGATTGGTCAACCGAGCCAACGGCTCCGCGCCGAGGGCGACCCGATGACAGGCTCCGCGAAGAAGACAGGGGTACGGGGAAGCGGCCACCCTCGAAAGCGGCCGCGCCAAAGGACAGAGCGCCCGCGCGGTCGCATTCCGCGACCGGCCTGCCCCGCAAGGGGGGGGGGAAGGGTGCGGTCCGCAGCGAGCGCCCGGCCACCGGGCGCGCCAAGCGCGAGCAGCGCGGCAACCGGCCGAAGCGGAAACACTGATGCGCATCGTCGGCGGCCGGTTCCGCGGGCGGACCCTCACCGGCCCGAAGTCGCAGGGCATCCGTCCCACCTCGGACCGGACCCGCGAGTCGATTTTCAATATCCTCACTCATGCCTATGGCGATCCGGTGAGCGGGGCGCGGGTGCTCGACCTTTTTGCCGGCACCGGCGCGCTCGGGCTGGAAGCTCTGTCCCGCGGCGCGGCCTTCGCGCTGTTCGTGGACGACGGGGCTGAAGCGCGTGCTCTCATCCGGCAGAATATAGAGGCGCTCGGCACGGCGGGGATAAGTCGGATTTTCCGGCGCGATGCCTCAAAGCTCGGTGACGTGCATCCGAACGAGCCGTTCGCGCTGGTGTTTCTCGATCCGCCCTACGGCAAGGGACTGGCGGAAAAGGCGCTTGTGTCAGCGCGCGCCGGCGGATGGCTGAAAGAGGATGCGCTGATCGTGGTTGAGGAAACCAAAGGCGTATTCGTTGCGCCGGAGGGCTTCGAAGAGATCGAGCGCCGGGATTACGACGACACGGAGATTGTGTTTTTGCGGCTGGTTTGAGCAGCCGTCCCAGACAACCGAGCTGAGCCTTTTCTTCACCTCTCCCCGCTTGCGGGGAGAGGTCGATTTGCGAGCGAAGCGACGCAAATCGGGTGAGGGGGAGCTTCAACATACTCAGACGCCCCTCACCCGGCTCGCATCTGCGATGCTCGCCACCCTCTCCCCGCTGAAGCGGGGCGAGGGAAGAAGCGTTCGCGCCCCGGAATGACGAAAGTCACTTCCGCCCGAACAACCGCTCGATATCGCTCAGCTTCAGTTCCACATAGGTCGGGCGGCCGTGGTTGCATTGCCCGGAATTGGGCGTGATCTCCATCTCGCGCAGCAGCGCGTTCATCTCCTCGCCCTTGAGCCGGCGTCCGGCGCGCACCGAACCATGGCAGGCCATGGTGGCGGCGACATGCATCAGCCGCCGTTCCAGCGGCAGGCCGTCGTCCCATTCCGCCATATGCTCGGCGAGGTCGCGGATCAGCGCGCCGGCATCGATTTCGCCGAGCAGCGACGGCGTCTCGCGCACCGCGACCGCTCCGGGGCCGAAGCCCTCCAGCACGAGCCCGTATTTCGCGAGTTCATCGGCGCGCGACACCAGCCGCTCGACATCGGCTTCGTCCATCTCGACGATGTCGGGGATCAGGAGGATCTGTCGCGCCACGCCGTCACGTTCGACGGCCGCTTTCAGGCGCTCGTAGACCAGCCGCTCGTGCGCGGCGTGCTGATCGACGATGACGAGGCCGTCCCGCGTCTGCGACACGATGTAATTGTCATGCACCTGCGCGCGCGCGGCGCCGAGCGGCTTGTCGAGCGCTTCGGCGGCCGGCGCGATGGTGTCCATCCGCGCGCTGGCTGCGGCGGAGCCGACATCGAATACCGCCTGCGCGGCTTCTGCGAGACCTTGCACCGCACTGGCCTGCGACGGAAAGGATGGCGCGGTATACGGCGCCGCCGGCGAGCGCCGCCAGTCCCAGCCCGCCCGCGGCGGTGACGAGGCCGGACGGAATGCGCTCACCGTCGCATCGCCCCCGGTGCTCGCGGCGCGTCCGGCTTCGCGGGTCAGGGCCTCGCGCAGAGCGCCGAGGATCAGGCTGCGCACCAGACCCGGATCGCGGAACCGCACCTCGGTCTTGGCCGGATGCACGTTCACGTCGACTTCGCGCGGGTCGATGGTGACGAACAGCGCGAGCGCCGGATAGCGACCGCGCGGCAGATAATCGGCGTAGGCCGCATGCACCGCGCCGACCAGCAGCTTGTCGCGGACCGGCCGGTCGTTGACGAACAGATATTGCCCGAGCGAATTGGCGCGGGTGTAGGTCGGCAGCGCGGCAAAGCCCTCCACGAACAATCCCTCGCGCCCGCCCCGGACCTCCACGGCGTTCTCGCGGAAATCCGCGCCGAGGATGTCGCCCAAACGCGCCAGACGCCCGGCCGGACCGGGCAAGGCCGCCGCCCAGGTGACATGCGCCCGCTCCTCGCCCGCCAGCGTGAAGGCGACATCGGGCCGGCTCATCGCCAGCCGCCGCACCACCTCGCGCACCGCGTCGCCTTCGGCCCGCTCGCTCTTCATGAATTTCAGCCGCGCCGGCGTTGCGTAGAACAGGTCGCGCACTTCGACGCGGGTGCCAGCATTGAGCGCTGCGGGCGCCGCCGCGGATTTGACGCCGGCTTCGACCGTGAGTCCCCAGCCGTGCGGCTCGCTGGCGTGCCGCGTCGCCACCGCAAGTCTGGAGACGGCACCGATCGACGGCAGCGCCTCGCCGCGGAACCCGAGGGTCGCGATCACCATCAGGTCGTCATGCTCGGAGAGCTTGGAGGTGGCGTGGCGCTCGACCGCGAGATCAAGATCGGCGCGGGTCATGCCGGCGCCATCGTCGGTGACGCGGATCAGCCGGCGACCGCCGCCGTCGGTGACGATCTCGATTTTCCGTGCCCCGGCATCGAGCGCATTCTCGACGAGTTCCTTCACGGCGCTGGCAGGCCGCTCCACCACTTCGCCGGCGGCGATGCGGTTGACCAGGGCCTCGGAAAGCTGACGAACAGGCATGGCGGGAGTTTACCGGATTCGGGGGGCGCGAGGCCTGATGCTTTCTTTTCCCTCCCCCGCTTGCGGGGGAGGCTCGATCGACTGAGCGGACGCGAAGGAGATCGGGGTGGGGGCGTCGTTATGCGCTTCGCCCGCCCCCCACCCGACCACCGTCGCTTCGCTCCGGTGGCCACCCTCCCCACCGCTTTGCGGAGGGAGGGAAAAGAAGCAAAGCTCCGCCGGCCCTGTTGTTTGGACGGCGCGGGCGCGCCCCGTAGCGAAATCGAGGGGAATGATGCGCCGTGAAGCGCAGGGCATTCCTGAATACGCCGCGCTCGCCTTGCGACGAACACGGCCGCCTCACGGCGCATCACCCACCTTGGGCTTATCACCCGCGGCAGGCTTCTTTTGGCGGCGTTCTGGTGCGACACCGGAGGCATCGCACTGACCCCGGACCCGCGTTTGCGTACCTGCGCGAACCGTGCGCAGGCCGTACAGCGAGCTCCTCGCGCAC
>JAEWGL010000036.1 GCA_023388335.1 Pseudomonadota bacterium
CAGGTGCACCGGGTCGACCGGGTCCATCTTGCCGGCGTCCATCCAGGCCTGGAACACCGCCGCGCGGCCACGGAACCAGTCACGGTAGTCGGCGCTGAAATACTCGCTCAGGCACTGCCCGCCGCTGATGACTTCCATGGCGAAAATGCGCGAGGCCTGGGGATTGCGCCTGGAGAACTCCATCTTGCTGCGGATGTACTGGCTCAGCGCCTGGGCCGGGTCGTCGTCGACGTCCAGGGCGTTGAAGGTGCTGTCCCATAACTCGATGATGTTGCTCAGCACCGCGATGTACAGGCCGAGCTTGTTGGTGAAGTAGTAGTGCAGGTTGGCTTTTGGCAGTCCGGCCTTCACCGCGATGGTGTTCATGCTGGTGCCCTTGAACCCGTGGCGGGCAAATTCGTCTTCGGCCGCCTGGATGATGGCCTGTTCGTTCTTTTGACGGATGCGGCCAGCGGGTTTTCCCGAAGTGGGGATGCGATGCGCAGGGACTTCAAAGGTCATGGACGGATTCCGGACTGTCGGTGGCAACGAGCCGACAGATTACCTGCCTGTGGCCACGTGACAAGCATTAGCGCGTGGAGGCCAGGCTTTCGAGGAAGCTCTCGAGCACCAAGTTAGGCCTGCGGCCCTTGCGCGTTACCCAGCTCAGGCCTAGGTCATAGAAACGCTGGGTTGGCTTGAGCGCGCGCAAGCGGCCCTGCTGCACCCAGAAGCTGGCGTAATGATCGGGCAGGTAGCCAATGTAGCGGCCGGTCAGAATAAGGAAGGCCATGCCCTCGCGATCAGAGGCGCTGGCGGTGCAGTGCAGGGCCTGGTAATGCGCCTGGATATCGGTGGGCAGCCGGAAGGTCGGGGTGATGGCGTCCTGGGTATTGAGGCGCTGGTCGTCGATCTGCTGGTCGTCGGCATAGAACAGCGGATGGCCCACCGCGCAATACAGCAGCGACCGCTCACTGTACAGCGGTTGGTACTCCAGGCCCGACAGCGGGCTGGTCTGCGGCACCACGCCGACATGCAGGCTGCCGTCGAGCACGCCTTGTTCGACCTGGCTGGGCGCGATCATGCGTATCTGGATGTGCACGTCCGGGCCACGGTCCTTGAGTTCGGCCAAGGCATGGGTGATGTGCATGTGGGGCAAGGTCACCAGGTTGTCGGTCAGGCCGATGTTGAGCTCACCGCGCAGGTGCTGGTGCAGTCCGTTGACCTCGGTGCGGAATGTTTCCAGGGCACTGAGCAACTGCAAGGCCGAGTGATAGACCTCGCGTCCTTCCTCGGTCAGCGAGAAACCGGCGCGACCGCGTTGGCACAGGCGCAGACCAATGCGTTGTTCCAGGTCGCCCATCTGCTGGCTGATGGCCGAGCGGCCGATGCCCAGGACGTTTTCGGCCGCCGAGAAACCACCGCATTCAACCACGCTGCGGTAGATCTTGAGCAGACGAATGTCGAAATCGCTGACTTGGGCGAGGGAATCGGGACGACGGCTCATAGTTTAGTCCGCGGCTAACTGAAGATTAGAAAAGCAGGCTTTTTCAGACTTTATCCCTATGACAACGTAGCTGCAACAACAGACATCGTTGCCTAATCGTCTTGCGAGGAACCGCCCGATGAACATGCCCGAAACCGCTCACGCTGGTCTGGCCAGCCAGCTGAAGCTGGATGCCCACTGGATGCCTTATACCGCCAACCGCAATTTCCAGCGTGATCCACGGCTGATCGTGGCGGCAGAGGGTAGCTACCTGGTCGATGACAAAGGTCGCAAGATCTTCGACGCGCTGTCCGGTCTCTGGACCTGTGGCGCCGGGCATACCCGCAAGGAAATCCAGGAGGCTGTTGCCCGCCAGCTGGGCGTGCTGGATTACTCGCCGGCGTTCCAGTTCGGCCACCCGCTGTCGTTCCAGCTGGCCGAGAAGATCGCCGAGCTGGTTCCAGGCAATCTCAACCATGTGTTCTACACCAACTCCGGCTCCGAGTGCGCCGATACCGCGGTGAAGATGGTACGTGCCTACTGGCGCCTGAAGGGCCAGGCCACCAAGACCAAGTTGATCGGCCGCGCGCGCGGCTATCACGGCGTGAACATCGCCGGCACCAGCCTCGGTGGGGTCAACGGCAACCGCAAGATGTTCGGCCAGTTGCTGGATGTCGATCACCTGCCGCACACCCTGCTACCGGGCAATGCCTTTACCAAGGGCATGCCGGAGGAGGGCGGCATCGCCCTGGCCGATGAAATGCTCAAGCTGATCGAGCTGCACGATGCATCGAACATCGCGGCACTGATCGTCGAGCCCTTGGCCGGCTCTGCTGGTGTACTGCCGCCGCCCAAGGGCTACCTCAAGCGCCTGCGTGAAATCTGCGATCAGCACAACATTCTGCTGATCTTTGATGAAGTGATCACCGGCTTCGGTCGCATGGGTGCCATGACCGGTGCCGAGGCCTTCGGCGTCACGCCAGACCTGATGTGCATTGCCAAGCAGGTCACCAACGGTGCCATTCCGATGGGCGCGGTGATCGCCAGCAGCGAGATCTACCAGACCTTCATGAACCAGCCGACGCCCGAGTATGCCGTGGAGTTCCCGCATGGCTACACCTACTCGGCGCACCCGGTAGCCTGCGCCGCGGGCATTGCCGCGCTGGACCTGCTGCAGAAGGAGAACCTGGTGCAATCGGCCGCCGAATTGGCGCCGCACTTTGAAAACGTGCTGCACGGCATCAAGGGCACCAAAAACGTCATCGATATCCGTAACTACGGCCTGGCCGGTGCCATCCAGATCGCCGCGCGCGACGGCGATGCCATCGTGCGGCCGTATGAGGCGGCGATGAAGCTGTGGCAAGCCGGTTTCTATGTACGCTTCGGTGGCGACACCTTGCAGTTCGGGCCTACGTTCAATACCCAGCCGCAGGAACTGGACCGTCTGTTCGACGCGGTCGGCGAAGCCTTGAACCAGATCGACTGATTACCCTGACTTTGTCTGCGGGCGTGCACGGGCGCGCCTGCTCAATCTTCTTCATCCGGAGTTCTGCATGAGCATTGTTCAGCACCTGATCCACGGCGAACTGGTTTCCAAGGGCGAGCGCACCGCCGACGTCTTCAATCCTTCCAGCGGTCAAGCCATCCACAAGGTCGAGCTGGCCAGCCGTGCCACCGTGCAACTGGCCATCGATTCTGCCAAGTCGGCGTTCCCGGCCTGGCGTAACACACCGCCGGCCAAACGCGCCCAGGTGATGTTCCGCTTCAAGCAGCTGCTGGAGCAGAACGAGGCGCGCATCTCGCAGATGATCAGCGAAGAGCACGGCAAGACCTTGGAAGACGCCGCGGGTGAACTCAAGCGCGGTATCGAGAACGTCGAGTTTGCCTGCGCTGCGCCTGAGGTATTGAAGGGCGAGTACAGCCGTAATGTCGGCCCGAACATCGATGCCTGGTCTGACTTCCAGCCGCTTGGTGTGGTCGCGGGGATCACCCCGTTCAACTTCCCGGCCATGGTGCCGCTGTGGATGTACCCGCTGGCCATCGCCTGCGGCAACTGCTTTATCCTCAAGCCTTCGGAGCGCGATCCAAGCTCGACCCTGTTCATCGCCCAGCTGCTGCAGGACGCTGGCCTGCCCAAAGGCGTGCTGAACGTGGTGCACGGTGACAAGGAAGCGGTGGATGCGCTGATCGAGGCGCCTGAGGTGAAAGCGCTGAGCTTCGTTGGCTCGACCCCGATCGCCGAATACATCTATGCCGAGGGCACCAAGCGCGGCAAACGCGTCCAAGCATTGGGCGGTGCGAAGAACCATGCGGTGCTGATGCCCGATGCCGATCTGGATAACGCAGTCAGCGCGCTGATGGGCGCAGCCTACGGCTCCTGTGGCGAGCGTTGCATGGCGATTTCGGTGGCCGTATGTGTCGGCGACCAGGTTGCCGATGCGCTGATCGCCAAGCTGGAGCCGCAGATCAAGGCATTGAAGATCGGTGCCGGTACAACTTGTGGGCTGGATATGGGGCCGCTGGTGACTGCCGCTGCGCGTGACAAGGTTGTCGGCTACATCGACGACGGCGTCGCCTCCGGTGCGAAGCTGGTGGTCGATGGTCGCGGCTATCGCGTCAGCGGTCATGAAGATGGCTATTTTGTCGGTGGTACCCTGTTCGACCGCGTGACCACCGAGATGCGCATCTATAAAGAAGAGATCTTCGGCCCGGTGCTGTGCCTGGTGCGAGTCAGCAGCCTCGAAGAGGCGATGCAGCTGATCAACGAGCACGAGTACGGCAACGGTACCTGCATCTTCACCCGTGACGGTGAAGCGGCGCGCCTGTTCTGCGACGAAATCGAAGTCGGCATGGTCGGGGTGAACGTTCCGCTGCCGGTGCCGGTGGCCTATCACAGCTTCGGCGGCTGGAAGCGCTCGCTGTTCGGTGACCTGCATGCGTACGGCCCTGATGGCGTACGCTTCTATACCCGTCGTAAGGCGATCACCCAGCGCTGGCCGCAGCGTGCAAGCCATGAGGCATCGCAATTCGCGTTCCCAAGCCTTTAACAGCGGCAAGCTATAAGCCTCAAGCAGCGATAAAGGCGCGGTGTTTTGCTGCTTCTTGCGCCTTGAGGCTTTGTGGTTTGAAACCTTTTTGAAATAAACCCTTGACGGTGTTTCAAATCCCCTTATAATGCGCCCCACTTCCAGCGTAGTTGGAGCGGAAAACTCCTTGAGATTCAAAGAGTTGAACGCTTAAGGCAGCATTGGAGGGGCTTCGATCGAACGATCGGCAGCGGTGAAAAAAGGTGGTTGACAGCGGTTTTAAACGCTGTATGATTCGCCTCCCGCTACGAGAGATCGCAGCGAGTCAAGTGTTTGAAGTTGAACGACTTTCCAGTCAAAAACATCAAAATAAACGCTTGACA
>JAEWGL010000050.1 GCA_023388335.1 Pseudomonadota bacterium
GCGCTCGGTCGCACGGGCGCTACAAACCTCAACCCTAATTAAAGCAGCGCTCGCCATAAAAGCCCGTAAAAAACACTAATAGCCTTGTGCCACTTGATAGGCCAGAACCGCTTGTATGACGCCAATCAGTCCAGCAAATCCAGTTGCAAGTAGGCGGCAACCGCGTCGGCACTGGCCGGCTTGAGCTTGGGCACTCGTCCCAGGCATGGCGCAGGCAGGCGCTCGGCCAGGGTGGCGAGGTTTTCTTCCAGCCGCGAGGTGCGTGGCTCGATGATGTTGGCCACCCAGCCCGCCAGCTGCAAGCCGTCACGGGCGATGGCCTCGGCGCTGAGTAGCGCATGGTTGATACAGCCCAGGCGTACCCCGACCACCAAAATCACGGGTAGCTCGAGGGCGATGGCAAGGTCCGAGAGGTTGGCCCGATCGGACAACGGCACCCGCCAGCCGCCAGCCCCTTCGATCAAGGTGAAGTCGGCACCCTGGGACAGTATCAGGCGCATCGAGGCCAGCAAGGCCGGTACATCCAAGGACACGCCAGCCTCCCGCGCCGCCAGGTGCGGTGCGATGGCCGGCTCGAACGCGAAAGGGTTGACCTGCTCATAGGGCAGCTTGACCGAACTTTCGTCGATCAGCGCCAGGGCATCGGCATTGCGCAAGCCCTTGGCGGTCACGCTGCAACCGGAGGCCACCGGCTTGGCGCCGAGCGTGTTCAGGCCATTGAGCCTCGCAGCATGCAGCAGCCCGGCGGCTACTGTGGTCTTGCCGACGTCGGTATCGGTGCCCGCGATGAAATAGCCCGGGTTCATCTCACGCCCCTTCTGCCAGTGGCTTGCGCAGCACACCATAGACCACCTGATAGGTGGCTGGCAGCCCCAGCGGCTCGCGGAACTGTTCGTAGGCCTGCAGCAGCCCTTGCATGCGCGCGCGCCCGGTGAGCCCAGCGGGACGGCCCGGGTTGAGGTTGTGGGCGCCAAGCGCCTTGAGTTCATGAGTGAGGCTACGCACATCCGGATAGTGCAAGACCTGGGCCTGGCGTTGCAGGCCGAGCACCTGCAAGCCGCTGTCGCTGCACAGTCGCTGGTAGTCCTCAAACCTGCGAAAGCGGTTGACATGCACCCGCCCATCGACCACCTGCCAGCTGTCGCGCAGTTCCTGCAGGGTGCCGACACACAGGCTGCTGAAGGCCAGCACGCCGCCCGGGCGCAACACCCGGCGCGCTTCCTGCAGCACGGCGCCAAACTGGCTGCACCATTGCACCGCCAGGCTGGTAAACACCAGTTCCATGCTGCCATCGCGCAGCGGCAGTCGCTCGGCATCGCCGGCCACATGGTGCAGCGCGCCCCCCGCGCCGCGGGCATGGCGCAACATGCCCTCGGCGATGTCGACCGCGACGCCGGCCGCCTGGGGATAACGCGCCGCCAGCCGGCGGCTGAAATGCCCGGTGCCACTGCCCAGGTCCAGCCAGCGCTGGGGCAGCAGGGCCTCGGGCAGCTGTTCGAGCAGCGCCTCGCCGACCGCGCGCTGCAACACCGCCACACTGTCGTAACTGGCGGCGGCGCGAGAGAACGAGGCCGCCACCTGGCGTTTGTCGGGCAGCGCGCCGGGTAGCGGGGGGCGGGAAAGATCAGTCATCACCACTCTCATGCAGGAAACTCTTGATGCCCGCCGCCAATTCCTGTGGATATTCCAGGAGGAAGGCGTGGGCGCTGTCTTCGACCAGCCCGACTTCCACGTCCGGCAACAGGTCGCTCAGGGCCTGGGAAGCCTCCGCCGGGACCAGCGCATCAGCGCCGGCGAACAGGTGCAGTTGCGGTCCCGTGTAGCGTTCAAGGGCGGCGCGGGTGTCCAGCCGCGCCAGCACCTCAAGCCCATTGGCCAGGTACAACGGGTCAGTGTCCGGTACTCCGATGCCCAGCTGGCGCATCAGCGTGCGCGGCATCTGCGCACCCTCGCTGCACAGGGAGCGGAAGCGCTTCAAGGTCACCTGGGGATGGCTGCGGCAACCGTCCAGGAAGGTGCCGAAGGTGTCCGGCGCCATGCCGTGGGGCCAGTCGGGTCGGGCAACGAAGCTGGGGTTGCTGGCCAAGGTCAGCAAGCCGCAACAGTGATCGCCGCGGCGTTCGGCCAGCAGGCTGGCGAGCATGCCGCCAAAGGACCAGCCACCCAGCCAGGTGTCGGCGGGCAGCGTGCGATCAAGACGATCGAGCCAGGCCGAAACGTCGGCCTCGGCCAGTTCAGGCAGGGGCGCCAGCTCTACCTGCAGGCGCGTATCCTGGGCGCGCAGACTGGCGGCCAGGGGTTCCAGGGCAGCGGTGCCCAGCCCCCAGCCGGGCAGCAGGATAAGTCGATTACGCATCAGCGGGCTCCAGCAGTGGATAACACTCGGCCAATGCATTCAACAATAGCTGCACCTGCGCCTGACTGTGCGCCGCGCTCAAGGTCACGCGCAGGCGCGCGCTGCCAACCGGCACGGTGGGCGGACGGATGGCGGTCACCAACAGACCGCGCGCGCGCAGCAGCTGCGAGAGGCGCAAGGCCCGTGCACTGTCGCCGATCAGGATCGGCTGGATCGGCGTCTGGCTCTCCATCAGTTGCAGGCCCAACTGCCGCGCGCCTTCGCGAAACTGGCGGATCAGCGTGGCCAGGTGCTCGCGACGCCAGTGCTCGCGCCGCAGCAATTGCAGGCTTTTCAAGGTCGCGCAGGCCAGCGCCGGGGGCTGGCTGGTGGTGTAGATGTAGGGACGGGCGAACTGCACCAGGGTCTCGATCAGCTCGTCGCTGCCGGCCACGAAGGCGCCCGCCGTGCCGCACGCCTTGCCCAGGGTGCCGATCAGTACCGGTACCTCATCGATGCCCAGGCCGAAGTGCTCGACGATCCCCCCGCCATGGCGCCCCAGCGTACCCAGCCCGTGGGCGTCGTCGACCATCAGCCAGGCGCCACGCGCCCGCGCCACGCCGGATAGCCCCGGGAGGTCGGCCAGGTCACCGTCCATGCTGAACACACCGTCGGTGACCACCAGGGTGTTGCCGACCGCCTTGTGCAAACGGCTCTGCAGGCTGGCGACATCGTTGTGCAGGTAGCGATTGAAGCGTGCACCGCTGAGCAGGCCGGCGTCCAGCAGCGAGGCATGGTTGAGGCGATCCTGCAGCACCGTGTCGCCCTGCCCCACCAGCGCCGTGAGCGCGCCCAGGTTGGCCATGTAGCCGGTGGAAAACAGCAGCGCCCGCGGTCGTCCGGTCAGCTCGGCCAGTGCCTCTTCCAGCTCATGGTGCGGGGCACTGTGGCCGATCACCAGGTGCGAGGCGCCGCCACCGACGCCCCAGCGCTCGGCACCGGCCCGCCAGGCGGCGACCACGTCGGGATGATTGGCCAAGCCCAGGTAGTCGTTGCTGCAGAACGCCAGCAATGGCTGGCCGTCGACCACCACCTCAGGCCCTTGCGGCGTCTGCAGCAGCGGCCGTTGCCGGTAGAGGTCCGCGGCGCGGCGCTCGGCCAGGCGCGCCACCAGGTCGAAGGCCATGCTCAGGCCGACGCGGCGCTGTAGAACAG
>JAEWGL010000084.1 GCA_023388335.1 Pseudomonadota bacterium
CAGCATGGCCAGCGAGCTGTCCTTCTTGTAGGAGATGCCCGCAATGGGGTCCATGACAATCCCGAGGCGAACGCTCATGGGGGTAATTCCTCTCGGCGGCGCAGTGCCGCGGTGATTCGAATGAAAAGTGGCGTCAGGGTGGCGCTCGCGACGTCGATGGTCAAGAGGCAGCGGTCGCGCCCCAGGGGGCCAATGGAATGCCACCCCGTAGTGTGCTAAAAAGGCCCCATCCAGCCGCACGCTGCAAGCGCCAAGCTGCAAGAAAAGCACGCCATGCGCCGATCTGCTTTTTCTTGTCGCTTACCGCTTGTGGCTTGCCGCTCATAGCGAGCAGCGATGGTAGCGCAAATATGGAACAACCACTGAAGGTGATGGTGATCGATGATTCCCGCACCATCCGCCGCACCGCCCAGATGTTGCTCAGCGAAGCGGGCTGCGAGGTGATTACCGCCAGCGACGGTTTTGATGCCCTGGCCAAGATCGTCGATCACCAGCCTCGGATCATCTTCGTCGATGTGTTGATGCCGCGTCTGGACGGTTACCAGACCTGCGCCCTGATCAAGCACAACAGTGCCTTCAAGGACATCCCGGTGATCCTGCTGTCGTCGCGCGATGGCCTGTTCGACAAGGCGCGGGGCCGGGTGGTCGGCTCCGACCAGTTCCTGACCAAGCCCTTTCGCAAGGAAGAACTGCTCGACGCAATCAAGGCCCATGTGCCCGGGTTCGCCGCGCAAGAACAACACGCACCCTGACGTCGCCCGCCCAGGCAGCGTCTTTTTTCCTTAATGGGGAAACAGCATGGCCCGAGTTCTGATTGTCGACGACTCGCCGACAGAAATGTACAAGCTGACCGGAATGCTCGAAAAGCACGGCCACCAGGTGCTCAAGGCCGGCAACGGCGCCGATGGCGTGGCCCTGGCGCGCCAGGAAAAGCCCGATGCCGTGTTGATGGACATCGTCATGCCCGGCATGAACGGCTTTCAGGCGACCCGCCAGTTGAGCAAGGACCCCGAGACCAGCGCCATCCCGGTGATCATCGTCACCACCAAGGACCAGGAAACCGACAAGGTCTGGGGGCAGCGCCAGGGCGCGCGCGACTACCTGATCAAGCCGGTGGAGGAAGATACCCTGATCCGCAAGCTCGAAGGCGTGCTCAAGGTTTGACCACCCGACCCCAGGGCGCCTCACTGACCGCCTTCGAACTGTTGCTGGACATCGACCGGCGCTGCCGCCTGCTGGTGGCCGATCAGCCGTTGCAGGACACGCGCCTGCAACACTGGAGCGGTATCGGCTTTCGTGTGGCCGGGCAATGGTTCGTAGCACCCATGGGCGAGGTCGCCGAGGTGCTGCACGAGCCGCGCAGCAGTCGCGTCCCCGGCGTGCAGCCGTGGGTCTGCGGAGTAGCCAACCTGCGCGGCCGGCTGCTGCCGGTGATGGACCTGGGCGGCTTCTTCGGCCTGGGCCGCTCGGCACCGGGCAAGCAGCGGCGGGTGCTGGTGCTGGACAACGAAGCGCTGTTCGCCGGCCTGCTGGTGGATGAGGTGCTCGGCCTGCAACATTTTCCGCTGCAGAGCCTGGAGCTGTCGCCTCCGCAGCCGCTGATCGCTGCGGCTGCGCCCTTCGTCCAGGGGCATTTTGCCCGTGAACGCAACTGGGCGATCTTCAGCCCGCTGGCCCTGGCCCAGGCGCCGGGCTTTCTCGATGTGGCGCTGTAGAGGATCCTGTGAACGTGACCAAGACCGCCACCCCGCCCGTCAACCCGCGTTCGCGCAGCACCGCGCAGGTCGCGGTGCTGTTCGTCGTGCTGATCCTGTCGATCATCCTGCTGTTCGCCAATTTCGCCTACCTCAACACCCAGTCAAACTACGACAAGCAGTACATCGGCCATGCCGGCGAACTGCGCGTGCTGTCGCAGCGGATCGCCAAGAATGCCACCGAGGCGGCGAGCGGCAAGGCCCTGGCGTTCAGGCTGCTCGGTGACGCGCGCAACGACTTCGAGCGGCGCTGGAGCTACCTCAAGCAAGGCGACAAGACCACCGGCCTGCCTGCCGCGCCCCTGTCCGTGCGCAACGAGATGGACGCGGTGCTGCGCGACTGGGAAAACCTGCGCAAGAACACCGATGCCATCCTGGCCAGCGAGCAGACCGTGCTGTCGCTGCACCAGGTTGCCGCCACGCTGGCCGAGACCGTGCCGCAGCTGCAGGTCGAATACGAGAAGGTGGTCGAGATCCTCCTGCAAAGCGGTGCGCCGGCCAACCAGGTGGCAGTCGCCCAGCGCCAGCTGCTGCTTGCCGAACGCATCCTCGGCTCGGTCAATGCCGTGCTGGCCGGCGACGAGGCCTCGGTGCAAGCGGCCGACGCCTTCGGCCGGGACGCCAACCGCTTCGGCCAGGTGCTTGAAGGCATGCTCGACGGCAACCCGGCGATCCAGGTGACCCGGGTCGAGGATGCCGATGCCCGCGCGCGCCTGGCCGAGATCGCCGAGCTGTTCCAGTTCGTGGCCGGCTCCGTCGACGAGATCCTCGAGACCTCGCCCGAGCTGTTTCGCGTCCGCGAGGCCGCCGGCAGCATCTTCAGCTTGTCGCAGACCCTGCTCGACGAAGCCTCGCACCTGGCCAACGGCCTGGAGAACCTGGCCGCCGGGCGCACCCTGGATACGGTCGGTGGCTACGTGCTCGGCCTGCTGGCCCTGGCGTCGATCATCCTCATCGGTCTGGTCATGGTGCGCACCACGCACCGCCAGTTGCGCGAGACCGCCGAAAAGAACGAGCGCAACCAGCAGGCGATCATGCGCCTGCTCGACGAGATCGAGGAACTGGCTGATGGCGACCTGACCGTCACCGTCTCGGTCACCGAAGAATTCACCGGCGCCATCGCCGATTCGATCAACTACTCGGTCGACCAGTTGCGCGACCTGGTGGCCACCATCAACCACAGCGCCGAGCAGGTTGCCAGCGCCGTGCAGGACACCAAGAACACTGCCCGCCAACTGGCCAAGGCGTCCGAGCACCAGGCCGACCAGATCAGCGAAGCGTCGCTGGCGGTCGGCGATATGGTCGAATCCATCGACCGGGTTTCGGCGCACGCCTATGAGTCGGCCAAGGTCGCCGAGCGTTCCGTGGCCATCGCCAACAAGGGCAACGAGGTGGTGCACAACACCATCAACGGCATGGACAACATCCGCGAACAGATCCAGGACACCGCCAAGCGGATCAAGCGCCTGGGCGAGTCCTCCCAGGAAATCGGCGACATCGTGAGCCTGATCGATGACATTGCCGACCAGACCAACATCCTTGCCCTCAACGCGGCGATCCAGGCGTCACTGGCCGGCGAGGCCGGGCGCGGCTTCGCCGTGGTGGCCGATGAAGTGCAGCGCCTGGCCGAGCGCTCCTCCTCGGCCACGCGGCAGATCGAAGTGCTCGTGCGCACCATCCAGGCCGACACCAACGAAGCGGTGATCTCCATGGAGCAGACCACCGCCGAAGTGGTGCGTGGCGCGCGGCTTGCCCAGGATGCCGGGGTCGCCCTGGCCGAGATCGAAGGGGTTTCGCAGACCTTGGCCGAGCTTATCCACAGCATCTCGGATGCCGCCCAACTGCAGACGTCATCGGCGGGCCAGATTTCGCACACCATGGCGGTGATCCAGCAGATCACCGCGCAGACCTCGGCCGGCTCCGGCGCCACCGCCGACAGCATCCGGCACCTGGCGCGCATGGCCAGCGAAATGCGCCGTTCGGTGTCCGGGTTTACGCTGCCGCCCCCGGCTGAACGACCTTGAGGAACTGACCATGGCCAGTGCAACCCGGCTGTCCGCGCGCCACGACACGGTCGCCCTGGCCTGGACCAAGGCAGCCATTCTCGATTGCCTGGCCCAGGCGCGCCAAGCCCTTGAGCGGTTCTCCGGCGAGCCTGCGGACACCGCGGTGCTGGCCTTCTTCGTCGACAACCTGCACCAGGTGCACGGCTGCCTGCGCATGCTCGAATTGCCTGGGGCGACGCGGCTGGCCGAGGAGCTGGAGCTGCTCGGCCGGGCCATGGCCGACGGCCAGGTGAGCCCCCGGGGCGATTGCCTGGGCGCGCTGTTCCGCGGCCTCGAGCAGTTGCCGCCCTACCTGGAGCGCTTGCGCGGCGCTCGCCATGACCTGCCATTGGTGGTGCTGCCGCTGCTCAACCAGCTGCGCGGCTGTCGTGGCGTCGAGCCCCTGGCCCAGGGCAGCCTGATGTCCAGCGTGCCACCGGGCCAGGTGTTGGCGGGCGCTGAAGACCTGGCCAACCTTGACCTGTCCCTGGGCAACTGGCGCGAACGCATGCAGGCCGGGCAAGGGCGCGATGCCCTGCGCTCGGTGGTGGTGGCGCTGTGCGATGACCTGATGCGCATCAAGGAGCGCCTGGACCTCTACGTGCGCGGTGACCGCCAGCAGCACGACCAGATCGAGCCCTTGCTCGCGCCGTTGCGCCAGGTGGCCGATACCCTGGCGGTGCTCGGCTTCCAGCAGCCGCGACGGGTGATCATCGACCAGGTCCTAGCCTTGCAGAGCCTCGCGCAAGGCCAGCGGGCACCGGACGATGCCTTGCTGATGGATGTCGCCGGTGCCTTGCTGTACGTGGAGGCTACCCTGAACGGCATGGTCGGGCCGCTGGAGCAGGGCGGGCAACTGCCGCTGCCGGGGACTGACCTGGCCGAGATCCACCAGCGGGTGTTCAACGAGTCGTTGGCCGTGCTGCAACAGGCCAAGGACCTGATCGGCGATTGCCTGGAGGCCGGCTGGTCGCGCCAGCGTCTGCAGGCGCTGCCGGGGTTGTTGCAGCAGATTCGCGGCGCCCTGGTCATGCTCATGCTGGCCGGTGCCAGCGAAGTGCTGGGCGGCTGCGCAGCCTACGTGCAGGGGCACCTGCTCGATACCGACGAAGAGCCGGCCGCGACGGACCTGGTGCACCTGGCCGATGCCCTGAGCGCCAGCGAATGCTATCTACAGTGGCTGATCGCCGACCCTTTGGCCGACGCCCAGCGCTTCCTCGATATCGCCCGCCAGGCCCTGCTGGCGTTGGGGGTGGCCTGCGTCCTGCCCGACAGGCTGGAGGGCACTGGCCTTGACGATGAGGAGGAGCGCCCCCCGGTCGATGACGAACTGCGCGAGGTGTTTCTCGAGGAGGTGCAGGCGCTGCTACCCGAGATCGACCGCCACTGGGCGCGTTGGCGCGCCGAAGCCCACCAACGCGACGCGCTGGTTGAAGTACGCCGTGCCCTGCACACGATCAAGGGCAGTGGCCGCATGGTCCAGGCCCAGCCCCTGGTCGAGCTGGCGTGGGGCGCGGAGCACCTGCTCAATCGGGTGCTCGAAGGACGGATCGAGCTCAATGCCGAAGCGCAGATCAGCCTGCAGCAGGCCTTCGTGCGCCTGCCCGAGCTGCTGGGCGACTTTGCCGCCGGCCAGCTGCCAGCGGTCAGTCATATCGAGGTGCTGTCCAGCCACCTGCATGCGCTGGCCCTAAACGATGCTGGCATCGACAGCGCAGGCCAAGCCGACCTCGATCCACAATTGCTGGAGATCTTCCGCAATGAGGGGCAGGGACACCTGGCCAGCCTGGCGGCATTCCTCCACGCCGCCGCCGAGCAGGTGGCGCCGCCGATCAGCGACAACCTGCAACGCGCCTTGCACACCCTCAAAGGCAGCGCGGCGATGGCAGGGGTCATGCCGATCGCCGAGCTGGCTACCGCGCTCGACCGCCTGGCCCGCGAGTACAAGGCCCACCAGCTGACGCTGCAGGACGATGACATCGCGCTGCTCGAAGCGGCGCACGGCCTGCTGCAGCGGGGCCTGGACCAGCTTGATAGCACGCCGTTGGCGGCGATTGCCGGTGCCGCGCCGTTGATCGAGCGGATCGGCCAAGCGGTCGATGCGCGTCTGCAGGCCCTGCATGAAGACCCCGACCACGCGCGCCGCGCCAAGCGCGACCCGCAGCTGATTGCCAGCTTTCTCGCCCAGGGCATGGACATCCTCCTGGACGCCGAAGCATTGCTGTCGCGCTGGCAGGAGCATCCGGGCGAGCGCCAGGAGCTCGATGCCCTGCTCGACGAGTTGAGTACCCTGGGGCAGGGCGCGCACCTGGCCGACCTGTGGCAAGTGGACGAACTCTGCGAAGCCCTGCTCGACCTCTACGGCGCGGTCGAGGAGGGCAGCCTGGGCGCCAGCGCACGGTTCTTCATGCAGGCCCAGCAGGCCCATGAAGCGCTGCTCGACATGCTTGACGAGATTGCCGCGGGGCAAGAGGTGACGGCGCGCCCGGCGTGCCTGCAGGGTCTGCGCGCCTTGCTCGCCGAGGGCTTGGCTCCCTCGGCCTTGGGGCGGGTCAGTGCCAGCGGTGTGAGCGAGCTGGCGCGTGCCGCGACGCTGGCACTGGAGGTACCGGACGCGGCCATGGTGCAGCTGTTTCTGGAAGGGGCCAGCGACCTGCTCGACAGCGCCGACGATGCCTTGCAGCGCTGGCGGGCCGAGCCGGACGACAGTTCGGCGCTGTCTTCGTTGCTGCATGATGCACTGACCCTCAAGGGCGCTGCGCAGATGGCCGCGATCGGTCCGGTGGAGGTACTGGCCCAGGCGTTGGCGCGGCTCTATGAAGGGCTGGTGGAGCGCCGCTATGGTGCCAGCGCTTCGCTGTTCGAGCTGCTGCAGCGCAGCCACGCCACCCTGGCGGCGATGCTCGAACCGCTGCGCCAGGGCCGCTCGCCGCACTCGGCGGTCGACCTGCTGGGCGAGCTGCGCGAGTACCCGCATGCCGCGCCGCCGCCCGGTGCTTCGAGTCCATCTAGCCCCCTTGCAGCGCTCGTGTCGGCCAACGACGGCGAGGCGCCGGGTGACAAGGAACTGCTGGAGGTCTTTCTCGAAGAAAGCTCGGATATCGTCGAAAGCGCCGCCGCCGCCCTGTCACGCTGGCAGGCCGAGCCGCGCAACACGGTCGAGGTGGAGAACCTGTTGCGCGACCTGCATACGCTCAAGGGCGGGGCGCGCATGGTGGAGATCGCCGCCATCGGTGACCTGGCCCATGAACTGGAGTTTCTCTACGAGCTGCTGGCTGCCGGGCAATTGCCACCGGGTCCCGCGTTGTTCAGTCTGCTGCAGAACTGCCATGACCGCCTGGCACACATGCTCGACGCGGTGCGCCTGGGCCAGCCATTGCATGCCGCCACGGCGCTGATCGACTACATCCGCAACTTCAGCAGCGCCGCCCTGGCCGACACCGCAGCCGGGAAGGGGCCGGCCGAAGCCGCACCGGCCGAAACGCCGGCCGCGGTGCCCGAACGGGCGGCGGGTGACATGGTCAAGGTCGCCGCCGACTTGCTCGACGGCCTTGGTAACCTGGCCGGCGAGCACTCGATCATCCGCGGGCGCATCGAGCAGCAGGTCAATGACGCCCAGGTCGCGTTGAGCGAGATGGAAACCACCCTTGAGCGCATGCGCGACCAACTGCGCCGCCTGGACACCGAGACCCAGGGGCGGATCTCGAGCCGCCAGCAGGTCGAGGGTGATGGCTATGATGATTTCGACCCCCTGGAGCTGGACCGTCACTCCCAGTTGCAGCAATTGTCACGGGCCTTGTTCGAGTCGGCCTCGGACCTGCTCGACCTCAAGGAAACCCTCACCCAGCGCGCCCAGGTGGCGCAGAGTCTGCTGCTGCAGCAGGCACGGGTGAACAGCCAGTTGCAGGAGGGCCTGACCGGTACCCGCATGGTGCCGTTCGAGCGTCTGGTGCCGCGCTTGCAGCGGGTGGTGCGCCAGGTCGCCACCGAACTGGGCAAACAGGTGGAACTGGTGGTCGGCAATGCCGAGGGCGAGCTGGACCGTAGCGTGCTCGAACGCATGGTCGCGCCGCTCGAGCACATGCTGCGCAACGCTGTCGACCATGGCCTGGAAACCCGCGCGGCGCGTCTGGCCGCGGGCAAGCCCGAGCAGGGGACCATCAGCCTGAACCTGCTGCACGAGGGCGCCGACATCGTCATCGAAATGGCCGACGACGGTGCTGGCGTGCCGCTCGACGCGGTGCGGCGCAAGGCGATCAAGCGCGGCCTGCTTGACCCTGAGGCACGCCTGAGCGATCACGAGATCCTGCAATTCATCCTCCGCCCTGGCTTCTCGACAGCCGAAAAGATCACCCAGATCTCCGGACGTGGCCTGGGCATGGACGTGGTTCATGAAGAGGTCAAGCAACTGGGCGGCTCGATGAGCATCGAGTCGAACCCAGGCAAGGGTGCACGTTTTCTCATCCGCCTGCCGTTCACGGTGTCGGTGAACCGCGCGCTGATGGTCAACCTGGGCGATGAACAGTACGCGATCCCGCTCAACACCATCGAAGGCATCGTCCGCGTTCCGCCCGGCGAGCTGGAAGCCTGCTACCAGCAGGAACCGCCGCACTACAGCTATGCCGGCCACCGCTATGAGCTGCGCTACCTGGGTGAACTCGTGCAGGGCCTGGTACAGCCGCGTCTGCTGGGCCAGAGCGTGCCGCTGCCGGTGCTGCTGGTGCACTCCCATGAGCGCTCGTTCGCGGTGCAGGTGGACAGCCTGTCGCCGAGCCGCGAGATCGTGGTCAAGAGTCTGGGGCCGCAGTTTGCCGCGGTGCCGGGCCTGTCTGGCGCAACCCTGCTTGGCGATGGCCGGGTGGTACTGATTCTCGACCTGCTGGGCCAGTTGCGTGGCCTGCAACGTCGCCGGGCACACCTGCCGGGCGGCGCCGGCGCGCGCAAGCTGCTGCTCGGCCAAGCCCCGCGACGGCCCTTGCTGGTGATGGTGGTGGACGACTCGGTGACCATGCGCAAGGTGACCGGACGCCTGCTCGAGCGTCACGGCATGAACGTGATCACCGCCAAGGATGGGGTCGATGCCATGCTGCTGCTCGAAGAACACCTTCCCGACGTGCTGCTGCTGGACATCGAGATGCCACGCATGGACGGCTTCGAGGTGGCCACGCGGGTACGCCGCGATGCGCGGCTCAAGGGCCTGCCGATCATCATGATCACCTCGCGTACGGGGCAGAAGCACCGCGACCGGGCCATGGCCATCGGCGTCAACGATTACCTCGGCAAGCCGTATCAGGAATCGCTCCTGCTGCAGAGCATTGCCCACTGGAGCCAAGCCGATGCTTGACCACATCGCCGGCCAGCGCGTCAGCCTGACCGGCCTGCTGTTGCCCTTGGGTGACCGCACCTTGGTGTTGCCCAATGTCGCCGTGGCAGAGCTGATTGGTCATCACGCCTTCAGCTGCCAGCCTGGGCAGACCGACTGGCACCTGGGCTGGGTCGACTGGCGCCAACAGCGCCTGCCGCTGCTCGGTTTCGAGGCGGCCTGCGGTGGTCATACTCCCTGCGGCGAACGGGCTCGCATCGTCGTGCTCAACGCCTTGGGTGATACAGGCCTGCGCTACCTGGCCCTGCTGGTGCAGGGCATCCCGCGTTCCTGCAAGCTCGACAGCCAGCTCAACTACGTGGACGTGCCCCTGGCGCCACTGGAGCTGGCGGCGGTTCAGGTCGGCGATCAGGTGGCGCGGGTGCCGGACCTGGTTTCCCTGGAAAGGCTGGTCCGCGAAGCGCACCTCTGAGCCCCAAGCCCCAAGCCCCAAGCCCCAAGCTGCAAGAAAAAGCAGACGGCGCTGTGACTACCTTAGTGCCAGGCCCTTGAGATCGCCGCAATCAGCTTGCCGCTTGCAGCTGCCGCTGAATTTCGGGAACCTGATACCGTCCAAAAAGGTCCGTGAAGTATGTATTACGGTGAACGCTTCAATGCCTGGACGCACCTGGTCGGTGCGGTATTGGCCTGCATAGGCGCCCTGTGGCTGATCGTCGTGGCAGGGTTGCAAGGTGATCCGTGGAAGATCGTCAGCTTCTCCATCTACGGCGTCACGCTGTTGATGCTCTACGGCATTTCGACGCTCTACCACAGCACCCGCGGACGGACCAAGGTGATCATGCGCAAGCTCGATCACCTGTCCATCTACTTGCTGATTGCCGGCAGCTACACGCCGTTTTGCCTGGTCAGCCTGCGCGGGCCTTGGGGCTGGAGCCTGTTCGGCGTGGTCTGGGGTCTGGCGGTGATCGGCATGCTCCAGGAAATCAAGCCGCGCTCGGAAGCGCGGGTGCTGTCGATCGTCATCTACGCGGTGATGGGCTGGATTGTCCTGGTGGCGGTCAATCCGCTGCTGCGCAGTCTTGGCGCTGCTGGTTTCGCATGGCTGGCGGCTGGCGGCGTGTTCTATACCATCGGGATCGTTTTCTTCGCCTTCGATCGCCGATACCGCCACTGGCACGGCATTTGGCACCTGTTCGTGATCGCCGGCAGCACGCTGCACTTCATTGCCATGTTTTTCTACGTGCTCTAGCACGCCTAGAAATCACCCCATAGCTGCTGCGCAACGGCCAGCGCCACCACTGGCGCGGTTTCAGTGCGCAGCACGCGCGGCCCCAGGCGAGCAGCGTGAAAGCCGGCAGCCTGGGCCTGCTCCACCTCGGCATCGCTCAGGCCGCCCTCGGGACCGATCAGGAAGGCCAGGGAGTCTGGGCGGTCATGGCTGACCAAAGGCTCGGCTACCGGGTGCAGGACCAGCTTGAGTGCGGCGTCGCTGGCCTTGAGCCACTCGGCCAGGGTCAGCGGCGGGTGGATCACCGGCAGGGTCGAGCGGCCGCATTGCTCGCAAGCGCTGATCGCTACCTGGCGCCAGTGGGCCAGGCGCTTGTCGGCGCGCTCGTCCTTGAGGCGTACTTCGCAGCGCTCGCTGAGGATCGGGGTGATCGCATTGGCGCCCAGTTCGGTGGCCTTCTGGATCGCCCAGTCCATTCGCTCGCCCCGGGACAGGCCTTGGCCGAGGTGGATGTACA
This sequence comes from Pseudomonadota bacterium, assembly GCA_023388335.1. Classification (GTDB taxonomy): domain Bacteria; phylum Pseudomonadota; class Gammaproteobacteria; order Pseudomonadales; family Pseudomonadaceae; genus Aquipseudomonas. The sequence goes on from JAEWGL010000084.1 coordinate 10,868, forward strand.
GGGGGGATTCGGCCTGGCCGGGCAGCGCTTGCTCGAGGACAACGCGCACGGTTTTCTTGCCGACTTCCAGCAGTTGGCCAAGGTACTCCTGGCCGCTGCCGTCGAACAGCTGGACGTTGTCACCGGCGGCCATGCGCAGGACCCGGCCGATGTAGTGGGCCTGGGCTTCAGGGAGGTCGTGCTCGCCAAGACTCAGGGGGGCGTCGATGAAAAAGCGGGATAGTCGCATTGAAGACTCGCAAAGATAGAAATGAACGCTCAACCGGTAGGGGCGGGCAGGCCCACCCCTACCGGGGACAGCGCCAGGCGTGAGCGTCATTAGCCCGGATCACGAA
>JAEWGL010000089.1 GCA_023388335.1 Pseudomonadota bacterium
CAGAAAAATGGGGTGGCTGATTCTACGGCCGCTGCGCGCCCGATCGCGGCACAAGGCCGCTCAGAAGGGGGCCGCGCGATTATCGGGTTGGTATCAGTCCACTTTCTCGAACTTCAAATCCCACACCCCATGCCCCAGCCGTTCGCCGCGGCGTTCGAACTTGGTGATCGGGCGCTCTTCAGGACGCGGCACGTAGGTGCCATCGGCTGCCTGGTTGCGATAGCCAGGGGCGACATTCATCACTTCCAGCATGTGCTCGGCATAGGGTTCCCAGTCGGTCGCCATGTGGAACACGCCGCCGACCTTGAGCTTGCTGCGCACCAGCTCGGCAAAGGCAGGCTGGACGATGCGACGCTTGTGGTGGCGGCTCTTGTGCCACGGGTCAGGGAAGAACAGCATCAGCCGGTCGAGGCTGTTGTCGGCCACGCAGCGGTTGAGCACTTCGATGGCATCGCAGTCATACACCCGCAGGTTCTTCAGGCCTTGGGTCAGCACGCCGTTGAGTAGCGCGCCGACACCGGGGCGGTGCACTTCGACACCGATGAAGTCCTGCTCTGGGGCGGCAGCAGCCATTTCCAGCAAGGAATGGCCCATGCCGAAGCCGATCTCCAGGGTCCGCGGCGCGGCGCGGCCGAACACCTGGTCGTAGTCCACCGGGCCGTCGGCCAGAGGCAGGATGAACCGGGGGCCACCCTGGTCCAGGCCGCGTTGCTGACCTTCGGTCATGCGTCCAGCGCGCATCACGAAACTCTTGATACGGCGTTGTGGACGCGCTTGGCCGTCGGCGGTGATCGGCGTTTCTTGCGATTCAGTCATCAGGGGCTCTTACTTGATCAGACCATCCAGCGGCGAAGAGGCGCTGGCGTAGAGTTTCTTCGGCATACGGCCGGCCAGGTAGGCCAGGCGGCCAGCGACGATGGCGTGCTTCATGGCTTCGGCCATCATCACAGGTTGCTGGGCGTGGGCGATCGCCGAGTTCATCAGCACCGCCTCGCAGCCCATTTCCATGGCGATGGTGGCGTCGGAGGCGGTGCCCACGCCAGCGTCGACCAGCACCGGCACCTTGGATTCCTCAAGGATGATCTGCAGGTTGTAGGGGTTGCAGATGCCAAGGCCGGTGCCAATCAGGCCAGCCAGCGGCATGACCGCAATGCAGCCGGCTTCGGCTAGCTGGCGGGCGATGATCGGATCGTCGCTGGTGTAGACCATCACGTCGAAACCGTCCTTGACCAGCACTTCGGCGGCCTTGAGGGTCTCGATCACGTTGGGGAACAGGGTCTTCTGGTCGGCCAGCACTTCCAGCTTGACCAGGTTGTGGCCATCGAGCAGCTCACGGGCCAGGCGGCAGGTGCGCACGGCTTCGATGGCGTCGTAGCAACCCGCGGTGTTCGGCAGGATGGTGTAGCGGTCTGGTGGCAACACGTCGAGCAGGTTCGGCTCGCCTGGGTTCTGGCCGATATTGGTGCGGCGCACGGCGACGGTGACGATCTCGGCACCCGAGGCCTCGATGGCCAGGCGGGTTTCTTCCAGGTCACGGTACTTGCCAGTGCCCACCAGCAGGCGCGATTGGAAAGTGCGTCCGGCCAGGGTGAAAGGCTTGTCGCTACGAACGTTGCTCATCGGTAATCCTCTAGAAGTTGAAGGGCTTGCAGGGCGGTCGGCGGGCCTAGTGTCCTATCTCCGAAATAAGCTGTTCACTTTTGACAGTCAAAAGAGAACGTATTTCGAAGACAGGACACTAGCCACCACCGATCGCGTGGACCACTTCGACCTGGTCGCCTTCGTTCAACAGGGTGCTGTCGTGCTGGCTGCGCGGCACGATATCCAGGTTGAGTTCCACCGCTACCCGGCGTCCGGCCAGCTCCAGCCGGCCCAGCAGGGAAGCGACGCTCTCGCCATCGGGCAATTCGTAAGGCTCACCGTTCAGATGAATGCGCATGCACACGGCCACCATTGTTCTTTGGGGCCCGCATTCTAGCGCCGATCACGGTTCGAACCCAAGGCCAGCCAATGCCATTCGTCCCGATAATGGACCGCCCGGTCAGCTCAGGCGCCCAGGCGCCAGGCCGCCAGCCCCAGGCACAGCCAGCCGCCCAGGAAACACAGGCCGCCGATGGGGGTGATGATGCCCAGCTTGCCGATCCCGCTCAAGGTCAACAGGTACAGGCTACCGGAGAACAGCACAATACCCAGCGCGAACAGACCACCGGCCCAGCCGACCAGGCGCCCGGGCAGGTGCGCCGCCAGCAGCGCCACGCCAAACAGCGCCAGGGCGTGCACCAGCTGGTAGGTCACGCCCGTGTGGAAGATCGCCAGGTAGTCGGCACTCAGGCGGCTTTTCAGGCCATGGGCGGCAAAGGCGCCAAGGGCGACACCGGTGAAACCGAAAAACGCGGCGAGCATGAGGAAGCTGCGAAGCATGGGACGACTCCTCGGAAGGGGTCTGTATAATGGCCCCTTCCATCAGTCCGGCCAAGCCATTGCCATGCTGTCATCCCTTATCCGCCGCCTCGTTCGCGCCCTGGCCTGGTTTGCCGCCGTCAGCATCGTGCTGGTCCTGGTGCTGCGCTGGGTACCCCCGCCCGGCACGGCGCTGATGCTCGAGCGCAAGGTCGAATCCTGGCTCGACGGCAAGCCCATCGACCTGCAGCGCGACTGGGCGCCCTGGGAGCGCATCTCCGACGAGCTGAAGGTGGCGGTCATCGCCGGTGAAGACCAGAAGTTCGCCAGCCACTGGGGCTTCGACATCCCCGCGATCCAGGCCGCCCTCGCCTACAACGAGCAGGGAGGCAAGATCCGCGGCGCCAGCACCCTGAGCCAGCAGGTGGCCAAGAACCAGTTCCTGTGGTCAGGACGCAGCTGGCTGCGCAAGGGCCTGGAAGCCTGGTTCACGGCGCTGATCGAGCTGTTCTGGTCCAAGGAGCGGATCCTTGAGGTCTATCTCAACAGCGCCGAATGGGGTGAAGGTGTGTTCGGCGCGCAGGCGGCGGCCCAGCACCACTTTGGCGTGGACGCTGCTCGCCTGACCGCCCAGCAGGCCAGCCAGCTCGCCGCCGTACTGCCCAGCCCGCTCAACTGGAGCGCCAGCCGCCCCAGCGCCTACGTGGCCCGCCGGGCCAGCTGGATCCGCCAGCAGATGCGCCAGCTGGGCGGGCCTGGTTACCTGATGCAGCTGGAGCATGCGCGCGGGCCCTGACACCACTCCCGGTGATCTTGGAGAGACCTGTGCGCAACTGTCTTGACTATGTCAGTGCCGGTCTCTTCGTGGCGGCCCGGCGCCCCGGCAAGCCCGTACAGGGTACAAGGGTGCGTCGCAAGACATGAAAAAGCCGCTTGGCCATAAGGCTCAAGCGGCTTTTGTCTGAAGCGCAAGCACGTCAGGCGGCAATCAATGCCTTGACCTTGTTCATCGCATTCTTCTCCAGCTGCCGAATGCGCTCGGCCGACACGCTGTACTTCTCGGCCAACTCATGCAGCGTGGCCTTTTCCTCGGCCAGCCAGCGCTGGTAGAGGATGTCGCGGCTGCGGTCGTCCAGGCCCTGCAGGGCCTCGTGCAGGTTGCTACTGGAATTGTCGCTCCAGTCGGCATCTTCAAGCTGCAAGGCCGGATCGTAGCGATGGTCTTCCAGATAATGCGCAGGCGACTGGAAGGCGCTGTCGTCATCGGCCTCGGCGGCCGGATCGAACGCCATGTCCTGACCGCTCAGGCGGCTTTCCATCTCGCGCACTTCGCGGGGCTCGACACCGAGGCTCTCGGCCACCCGATGAACTTCATCGTTATTCAGCCAGGCCAGACGCTTTTTCTGGCTGCGCAGGTTGAAGAACAACTTGCGCTGGGCCTTGGTGGTTGCGACCTTGACGATACGCCAGTTGCGCAGGATGAACTCGTGGATCTCTGCCTTGATCCAGTGCACGGCGAACGACACCAGGCGCACGCCCATCTCGGGATTGAAACGTTTGACGGCCTTCATCAAGCCGACGTTGCCTTCCTGGATCAGGTCGGCCTGGGCCAGACCGTAGCCTGCATAGCTGCGGGCGATATGTACGACGAAACGCAGGTGGGCCATCACCATTTGCCGAGCGGCCTCAAGATCCTGCTCGTAATAAAGACTCTCGGCCAGTTCACGCTCCCGCTCGGGCGTCAGCAGTGGAATGCTGTTGACCGTGTGCACATAGGCTTCCAGGTTTGCACCGGGAACCAGGGCATAGGCAGGTTGCAACGAAGTGGTCATGCGAAAACCTCCGACTCACTGAACTTGTGCCCTCAGGCACCGCCATCATTGACCGGAAACCGCTAGACAAGTTCCCCGACAAGCATCAATGGTGGCAAAAAAACATTATCGTGGCGCCAGCTCGTTCAAATGGCGGGCTACCGCGATCCATGCACCGATATACCCTAACAACACCGCTCCAATCAAGAGCGAAAGACCATCGGAAGCCGGGACCCCGGCCAGGGCGAAATCGCTGCCATACAGGCCCGAGAGTTCTATCACCGCGTCGTTCAGCCAGTTCAGGCCAAACGCCAGGATGGCCCAGGCCAGCACGCCGGCGCCCAGGCCATAGAGCGCGCCCATGTACAGGAAAGGCCGGCGGACATAGCTGTCGGTTCCCCCGACCAGCTTGATCACTTCGATCTCGGTGCGGCGGTTCTCGATATGTAGACGAATTGTGTTACCAATTACCAACAGCAGCGCCGATACCAGCAGGACTGTCAGGCCGAAGACAAAACGGTCACCCAGCTTGAGGATCGCCGCCAGGCGTTCCACCCACACCAGGTCCAGCTGTGCCACCTCGACCCTTGGTAACTCCGCCAGGCGCTGACGCAGCGCCTCAAGGGCCGGCTTGTCGACATCGCTCGGCGTCACCACCACCACGCCAGGCAACGGGTTCTCCGGTAGCTCGCGCAGGGCTTCACCCAGACCCGATTGCTGCTGGAACGCCTCGAGCGCCTGCTCACGACTGACGTAATCGGCGTCAGCGACGCCAGGCATGCCCTTGATCTGCTCACGCAGCGCTTCGCCATCGCGGCTATTGGCGTCGAGTTTGAGGTACAGCGAAATCTGCGCTGCTCGCTGCCAGGAACCACCCAGGCGCTCGACATTGCTCAGCAACAGCGACAGGCCCATGGGCAGGCTCAGGGCCACGGCCATCACCAGGCAAGTAAACAGGCTGCCAATCGGCTGCTTGCCCAGGCGACGCAGGCTGTCGAGCAGGCTCGCACGGTGGCTCTCCAGCCAGGCGTGCAACAGAGTGCGGAAATCCGGACCGTCATCATCGTGGCCGCCACGCGGCTTCTTCGGCTGCGGATCAGCGGCCTTGGGCGCCACGCGCTCGGAGACCTTCGGACTGCGAATACTCATTGCCCGGCCTCCCCATCGCCGATCAGTCGACCGCGTTGCAAGGTCAGCATGCGATGGCGCATGCGCGCGATCAGCGCCAGGTCGTGGCTGGCGATCAGGACACTGGTGCCCAGGCGGTTGATGTCCTCGAACACCCCCATGATCTCGGCCGCCAGGCGCGGGTCGAGGTTACCGGTTGGCTCGTCGGCCAGCAGCAGGGCTGGCCGGTGGACGATGGCGCGGGCGATGCCGACGCGCTGTTGCTGTCCGGTGGACAGGTCGCCGGGAAACAGCTCGGCCTTGTCCGCCAGCGAGACACGCTCGAGCGCGGAATCGACGCGCTTGGCGATTTCGGCCTTGGACAGCCCAAGGATCTGCAGCGGCAAGGCGACGTTGTTGAACACCGTCCGATCGAACAGCAGTTGGTGGTTCTGGAACACCACACCGATCTGCCGGCGCAGGAAGGGAATCTGCGCGTTGGTGATCTGCCCCAGGTCCTGCCCGGCCAGCAGCAGCTTGCCGCTGGTCGGACGCTCCATGGCCAGCAGCAGGCGCAGCAATGTGCTCTTGCCAGCACCGGAATGGCCGGTCACGAACAGGAATTCGCCCCGGCGTACCCGAAAACTCAACTCATGCAGGCCCACATGGCCATTGGGGTAGCGCTTGGCAACCTGTTCGAATCGGATCATGGATGCTCCCGCTCGGCAAACAAGGCTTTGACGAAAGACTCGGCCTCGAAGGTGCGCAGGTCATCGATGCCCTCGCCCACGCCGATGTAGCGGATCGGCAGGCCGAACTGCTTGGCCAGGGCGAAGATCACCCCGCCCTTGGCGGTGCCGTCGAGCTTGGTCAACGCCAGGCCGGTGAGTTCGACGCTTTGGTTGAAGTGCTTGGCCTGGTTGATGGCGTTCTGCCCGGTACCGGCATCCAGCACCAGCAGGACCTCGTGCGGTGCATCGGCGTCAAGCTTGCCGATGACCCGACGGACCTTCTTCAGCTCTTCCATCAAGTTGTCCTTGGTGTGCAGGCGGCCGGCGGTGTCGGCGATCAGCACGTCGACGCCACGGGCCTTGGCAGCCTGCACCGCATCGAAGATCACCGAGGCCGAGTCGGCACCGGTGTGCTGGGCGATGACCGGGATCTGGTTGCGCTCGCCCCAGACCTGTAGCTGCTCGACTGCCGCGGCGCGGAAGGTGTCGCCCGCGGCCAGCATGACCTTCTTGCCCTCGAGCTGCAGCTTCTTGGCCAGCTTGCCGATGGTGGTGGTCTTGCCGGCACCGTTGACGCCGACCACCAGGATCACGAACGGCTTGCTCTGCGATTGGATCTGCAGCGGTTTTTCGACCGGACGCAGTACGCCGGCCAGCTCATCCTGCAGCGACTTGTACAACGCATCGCTGTCGGCCAGCTGCTTGCGTGCGACCTTTTGCGTGAGGTTCTGCACGATGGCGGTGGTGGCCTCGACGCCGACGTCGGCCGTCAGCAGGCGGGTCTCGATCTCGTCGAGCAGCTCGTCGTCGATGGCCTTCTTGCCCAGGAACAGGCTGGCCATGCCTTCGCCGATGCTGGCGCTGGTCTTGGACAGGCCCTGCTTGAGACGGGCGAAGAAACCGCCCTTGCTCTCTTGCGCTGGCGATGGTGCCGGAGCGACGACCGGCTCAGGCTCGGCGGCCACAGGCTCGGCGGCGACCGGGGTGGGCACCACCAGGGCAGGCTCGGGCTCAGGTGCCGGCCGCGCCGGAATGACAGGCGGGACCAGCGATGGGTGATCAGGCACCAGGGCGACCGGTTCCTCTTCGACCGGCAAGACCAGATTGCTGACCGGCGGCGTTGGCAGCTCTGGGATTGGCTCTGGGGTCGGCTCAGCGGCGGACGCGGCGACGACGGTCGGCGCCTCGACGACAGGTTCAGGTGCGGGTGCGGGTGCGGGTGCGGCAGGTTCGCTCACAGGCGCGTGCACAACCGGCGCAGGCGCCACCGGTGCCTCGGCCACCACGCTCGGCGCCTCGGGCGCGGCTTCGGGTGCGCGCACCGGCTCGGGCGCGGCGCCTTCGGCAGGGGCAGCCCCCTGCTCGACAGGCGCCTCGGGGGCTACCGGTTCAGGGGTCTGTGGCTGTTCGGCGACAGGTTGCTGCGGCTTCTTGCGAAACCAGCTGAACAGGCCTTTTTTCTCGCCAGTCTCGGCCGGCGCTTTTTTGTCGTCGTTGGAACCAAACATGGAAGACGGCTATCTCAGGCTAGCGATGCGCCACCAGCGGCGCACCGGGAATTCTTTCAACGCAGAACAGACTATTTCGAATGCGGCTGGTTCATGCGCAATATTTTGTCGCGAGGCCTGCGGGCGAGATCCGCGACAGGCATGGTCGCCAGGCAACCGGATCAGTATCCTAGCACCTCCAGGCCCGCCGACGCTAAATCCTCGCGGGCTGTCCTACAGGTTAAACACAGTATGAATGCTCTAGCCCGCCGCGCCGCTGGCCTGCTGCTCAGCACACTTTGTCTGTCGTTCTCGGCCCTTGCCGCCGATCCGCAACCCACCCACGAGTTCATCCTGGACAACGGCCTGAAAGTGGTCGTGCGCGAAGACCATCGCGCACCGGTGGTGGTCTCGCAGATCTGGTACAAGGTCGGCTCCAGCTATGAAACCCCAGGCCAGACAGGCCTGTCCCACGCCCTGGAGCACATGATGTTCAAGGGCAGCGCCAAAGTCGGTCCCGGCGAGGGTTCGCGCATCCTGCGCGACCTGGGCGCCGATGAGAACGCCTTCACCAGTGACGACTACACCGCCTATTACCAGGTCCTGGCCCGCGACCGCCTGCCGGTGGCCTTCGAGCTCGAGGCCGATCGCCTGGCCAGCCTGCGTCTGCCGGCCGACGAGTTCAGCCGCGAGATCGAGGTCATCAAGGAAGAACGCCGTCTGCGCACCGACGACCAACCGAGCGCCAAGGCTTTCGAGCTGTTCCGCGCCATGGCCTACCCCGCCAGCGGTTACCACACCCCGACCATCGGCTGGATGGCCGACCTCGAGCGCATGAAGGTCGAGGAACTGCGCCACTGGTACGAGTCCTGGTATGCACCGAACAACGCTACCCTGGTGGTGGTCGGCGATGTCACCGCCGATGAGGTCAAGGGCCTGGCGCAAAAGTACTTCGGCGCCATTCCCAAGCGCAACGTGCCGCCGGCCAAGCTGCCTCTGGAACTGGCCGAGCCTGGCCAGCGCCAGCTCACCCTGCATGTGCGCACTCAACTGCCCAGTGTGATCTACGGCTTCAACGTACCAGGCCTGGCCACCGCCAAGGATCCGCGCAGCGTGCATGCCCTGCGCCTGATCTCGGCGCTGCTCGACGGCGGCTACAGCGCCCGCCTGCCGGCGCGCCTGGAGCGCGGCCAGGAGCTGGTGGCCGGCGCTTCGTCGAGCTACAACCCCTTCAGCCGCGGCGACAGCCTGTTCCTGCTCTCGGCCACGCCGAACGTGCAGAATCAAAAGACCCTGGCCGACGTCGAGAAAGGCTTCTGGGAACTGCTCGACGAACTCAAGACCACCCCGCCCTCGGCTGAAGAGCTCGAGCGCGTGCGTGCCCAGGTGATTGCCGGCCTGGTCTATGACCGCGATTCGATCAGCAGCCAGGCCACCACCATTGGCCAGCTGGAAACCGTCGGCCTGTCCTGGAAGCTCATCGACAGCGAACTGGACGAGCTCAAGCGCGTCACTGCGCAAGACATCCAGGACGCTGCGCGTACCTACTTCACCCGTGAACGCCTGAGCGTTGCCCACGTACTGCCCGAGGAGTCCGCTCATGAGTGATAGCAGCGCCCCACGTCACACCTTGTTCGGCCTCGGCACGCTCGTCCTGGTGCTAGCCCTGGCACCTTTCATGGCGCGGCCGGCCCAGGCCGACAGCGCCGTCAAGGCCGACAGCGCCGCTGCCCGCCCAGCCAATACCCTGCAATCACTTGCCGAGCTCGACGGCAAGGCACCAAGCCGCCGCCAGTTGAACATCCAGCACTGGAACACCGCCGAAGGCGCCCGCGTGCTGTTCGTCGAAGCCCGTGAATTGCCGATGTTCGACCTGCGCGTGACCTTCGCCGCCGGCAGCAGCCAGGACGGCGACACCCCCGGCCTGGCTACTCTGACCAACGCCATGCTCAACGAGGGCGTGGCCGGCAAGGATGTCACCGCCATCGCCCAAGGCTTCGAAGGCCTGGGCGCCGACTTCGGCAACGGCGCCTACCGCGACATGGCCGTGGCCACGCTGCGCAGCTTGAGCGCCGCCGACAAGCGGGAGCCGGCGCTCAAGCTGTTCGCCGAGGTGGTGGGCAAGCCGACCTTCCCTGAAGATGCCCTCAAGCGCATCAAGAACCAGCTGCTGGCCGGTTTCGAGTACGAGAAGCAGAATCCCGGCAAGCTGGCGGGCAAGGCGCTGTTTGCCCGACTCTATGGCGACCACCCCTACGCCCATTCGAGCGATGGCACCGCCGACAGCATCCCCCCGGTCACCCTCGACCAGTTGCGCGCCTTCCACGCCAAGGCCTATGCCGCCGGCAACGCGGTCATCGCCTTGGTGGGCGATCTGAGCCGCGGCGAGGCCGAAACCATTGCCGCTCAGGTCTCTGCCGCCCTGCCCCGAGGCCCGGCGCTGGCCAAGCCGGCGCAGCCGAGCGAACCCAAGCCAGGCATCACGCACATCGACTTCCCATCCAAGCAGACCCACCTGCTGCTCGCCGAACTCGGCATCGACCGCAACGATCCGGACTATGCGGCTCTGTCGCTGGGCAACCAGATCCTCGGCGGCGGCGCCTTCGGTACCCGCCTGATGACCGAAGTCCGGGAAAAACGCGGTCTGACCTACGGGGTCTATTCGGTATTCAGCCCGATGCAGGTACGTGGCCCGTTCATGATCAACCTGCAGACCCGCGCCGAACTCAGCGAAGGCACGCTCAAGCTGGTCCAGGACATCCTTGCCGACTACCTCAAGACCGGACCGTCCCAGCAAGAGCTGGATGACGCCAAGCGCGAGCTGGCCGGCAGCTTCCCGCTGTCCACTGCCAGCAACGCCAGCATCGTCGGCCAGCTCGGCGCCATCGGCTTCTACAACTTGCCGCTGACCTGGCTGGAAGATTTCATGCAGCAGTCCCAGAGCCTGACCACCGAGCAGGTCAAGGCCGCGCTGAACAAGCACCTTACGACCGACAAACTGGTGATCGTCACGGCCGGCCCCAAGGTTGCGCAGAAGCCCCTGCCACCCCCCACTGAAAAACCCGCCGAGCAAGCGCTTGGCGTACCGGAGCATTAATGGCCAAGCCAACCCAACCTGCCAGACCCAGCCAGGGTCAGGGTCACCTGCGCATCATCGCCGGTGAGTGGCGCAGCCGCCGTCTGGCCGTGCCCGCCGGCGACGGACTGCGCCCAACCCCGGACCGGGTCCGCGAAACCGTGTTCAACTGGCTGGCCCCCTACATCGAAGGCGCCCACGTGCTGGATGCCTTCACCGGTAGCGGCGCCCTGTACCTCGAAGCGCTGTCGCGTGGCGCGACGCAAGCCGTGGCGCTGGACAGCAATCCGGCAGCCATTGCCAACCTCAGGCACAACCTCGAAGTGCTGCGCTGCCCGCGCGGCCAGGTGATCCAGAGCGACGCCCTGCGCTACCTGCAGGGCGAGGTGAAGCAACAATTCGACCTGGTATTCCTCGATCCACCCTTCCATCAGGTCCTGCTCGCCAACACCTGCAGCCTGCTCGAGGCGCGCGGCTGGCTGCGCGACAACGCCTGGATCTACACTGAAAGCGAAGCGGCCCCTTCGTCGCTGCAGATGCCCGGCAACTGGCGCCTGCACCGGGAAAAGAAAACCGGCCAGGTCCACTACGCCCTCTGGCAACGCGACTAGGCACCGTGCCTGCCCGCCCGCCTGCAGCGTTGAGTAACGCAGGCGGGGGCGCAGGTTCATGACGTCCGGCCCACCGACAGCCGACCAATAGCGCAGGTACCGTGGCGTTCTTTCATGGCACTCTAGTGTCCTGTCTCGGAAATACGTTCTCTTTTGGCGAGTGGCTTGGGTGTTCGGCCAAGGCGCCGCGACGAGTCATAGCAGGGCTATGGCGAGGA
>JAEWGL010000121.1 GCA_023388335.1 Pseudomonadota bacterium
GGCGGGTACACCGCTGCCTATAAGGGCAGCTCAAACCGCAGATCAGCAGGCTGACCTTTTTGTTCGACGTAAAAAGGGATTTGCAAAAGTCCACATATTCCTTGAGAATATGCGGCCTTTCGGGTACCCGTGTGCCCGCTGTGCATTATGATTTGCAGCACCGACTACAGGAACGATGTTCAATGCTAACCATCCGTCTTGCCCGTGGCGGCTCCAAAAAGCGCCCATTCTACCAACTGACCGTAACCGACTCGCGTAACCCGCGTGACGGCTCCCACATCGAGCAGGTTGGCTTCTTCAACCCTATCGCCCGTGGTCAGGAAGTTCGTCTGTCCGTTAAAGAAGACCGCGTTGCTCACTGGCTGAGCGTCGGCGCGCAGCCGTCTGAGCGTGTTGCTCAGCTGCTGAAGGAAGCTGCTAAGGCTGCTGCCTGAATAGTATGAGCGCGACGCCAGAAAAAGCGGATGACCTGATCGTCGTCGGCAAGATTTTTTCGGTTCACGGCGTTCGCGGCGAGGTGAAGGTTTACTCCTTTACCGATCCGATTGAAAACCTGTTGGAGTACCGCAACTGGACGCTTCGGCGCGAAGGCGTGGTGAAACAGGTAGAGCTGGTCAGTGGCCGTTCCACTCAAAAGGACCTGGTCGCCAAGCTCAAAGGCCTCGACGATCGCGATGAAGCCCGTCTTCTGAGCGGTTATGAGATTTGTATCTCGCGAAGCCTTTTGCCCAACCTGCCTAGCGACGAGTACTACTGGTACCAGTTGGTAGGTCTGAAAGTCATCAACCAGGACGAACAGCTGTTCGGCACGGTTGATCACCTGTTGGAGACCGGCGCGAACGATGTAATGGTGGTCAAGCCCTGCGCAGGCAGCCTGGATGATCGCGAGCGCTTGTTGCCCTATACGGAGCAATGCGTGCTGGCAATCGACCTGGAAGCAGGCGTGATGCGGGTCGAATGGGACGCGGACTTCTAACCGATGGGTAACCTTCGCGTAGACGTCATCACGCTGTTCCCCGAGATGTTCTCGGCCATCACGGAGTACGGCATTACCAGCCGCGCGGTGAAACAGGGGTTGCTGCAAGTGACCTGCTGGAACCCGCGGGACTACACCACAGATCGTCACCATACGGTGGACGATCGGCCGTTTGGCGGTGGTCCGGGCATGGTGATGAAGATCAAGCCTCTGGAAGATGCCCTGGTGAGTGCCAGGCAGGCGACCGGAGCATCGGCGAAGGTGATCTACCTCTCGCCACAAGGCCGCAAGCTGACTCAGCAGGCGGTCAAAGGCCTGGCGCAACAGGAATCGTTGATCCTGATCGCCGGTCGTTACGAAGGCATTGACGAGCGCTTTATCGAGGCTCATGTCGATGAAGAGTGGTCGATTGGCGACTATGTGTTGTCCGGTGGCGAGCTGCCGGCCATGGTACTGATCGATGCGGTTACGCGGCTGCTGCCCGGAGCTTTAGGGCATGTGGACTCGGCGGAGGAAGATTCCTTTACTGACGGTCTGCTTGATTGCCCGCACTACACCCGACCGGAGGTGTATGCGGATCAGCGTGTTCCCGACGTGTTGCTAAGTGGCAACCATGCACACATCCGGCGTTGGCGTTTACAGCAGTCCCTTGGGCGGACCTATGAACGACGCGTCGATCTTCTGGAAAGTCGCTCACTTTCTGGAGAAGAGAAGAAGCTGCTCGAGGAGTACCTCCGCGAGCGGGACGATAGTTAACGTATCGATGGTAGATCCGACGATTTACCTTAGGAGCACAGCATGACCAACAAAATCATTCAGCAGATCGAAGCTGAGCAGATGAGCAAAGAGATCCCGGCCTTCGCCCCGGGCGACACCATTGTCGTCCAGGTGAAAGTGAAGGAAGGTGAGCGCTCCCGTCTGCAGGCGTTCGAAGGTGTTGTCATCGCCAAGCGCAACCGTGGTCTGAACAGCGCCTTCACCGTGCGCAAGATCTCGAGCGGCGTTGGCGTTGAGCGTACTTTCCAGACCTACAGCCCGCAAATCGACAGCCTGGCCGTGAAACGTCGTGGTGACGTGCGTAAAGCCAAGCTGTACTACCTGCGCGACCTGTCCGGCAAAGCCGCTCGCATCAAGGAAAAACTGTCCTGAGTGCAGTTTGACCGGCGGCCCTGGCCGCCATGCGAAAAGAAAGCAGCCTTCGGGCTGCTTTTTTGCTTTCCAGAACCCTGCCTTTGCGATGTGAGCTTCATGACCCCACGAGACCAGGAAATCCAGCGCCGTACCGAACTGTCGGTGACCCGCGTGACCAAGGCTGTCTTCCCTTCGACCACCAACCACCACAACACCCTGTTCGGCGGCACCGCGCTGGCCTGGATGGACGAGGTGTCGTTCATCGCCGCGACGCGGTTCTGCCGTCTGCCGCTGGTGACCGTGTCCACCGACCGCATCGATTTCAAGCACCCGATTCCGGCCGGCACCATCGTCGAGCTGGTGGGCACGGTGGTCAAGGTGGGTAACACAAGCCTGCAGGTCGAGGTGGAAGTGTTTGTCGAGAACATGTACCTCGATGGCCGTGAGCGAGCGATCCATGGCATATTCAGTTTCGTCGCCATCGACGAGGACAAGCGGCCGGTGCCGGTGCTGCCTGGGGTCTGAAAGGATCGGTGGCCTGCCCCCACAGATCACACCGCGATCCTGTGGGAACGGGCTTGCCCGCGAAGAGGCCCGAACAGACAGCACATCACCTCCTGTGAAACACTAGGCTCATCATCCTGACAGTACCCAAAGCATGCCTGCCCTCGATCACCCGCTCATCGATCAATTCCTCGACGCTCTCTGGCTGGAAAAAGGCCTTTCCGATAACACCCGTGCCTCCTACCGCAGCGACCTGATGCTGTTCAACGGCTGGTTGCAGGAGTATGGGGTGGCGTTGCCCGAGGCCGGACGTGAACTGTTGCTCGACCACCTGGCCTGGCGCCTGGAGCAAGGCTACAAGCCGCGCTCGACCGCACGCTTTCTCTCCGGGGCGCGGGGCTTCTACCGCTACTTGCTGCGCGAGAAGCTGATCGGCGTCGACCCGACCCTGCTGGTGGACATGCCGCAACTGGGCAGGCCGCTGCCCAAGTCGCTGTCGGAGGCCGACGTCGAGGCGCTGCTGCGGGCGCCTGATCTGGGTGAGCCTATTGGCGAGCGGGACCGGGCCATGCTCGAGGTGCTGTATGCCTGCGGCTTGCGGGTGACCGAACTGGTCAGTCTGACCCTTGATCAGGTCAACCTGCGTCAGGGCGTGCTGCGGGTGATGGGCAAGGGCAGCAAGGAGCGCCTGGTGCCCATGGGCGAGGAGGCGGTGGCCTGGGTGGAGCGCTACCTGCGCGGCGGGCGCAATGACTTGCTCAACGGCCGCCCCAGCGATGTACTGTTTCCCAGCCAGCGCGGCGAGCAGATGACCCGGCAGACTTTTTGGCACCGCATCAAGCATCAGGCGCAGGTGGCCGGGATCGACAAGGCGCTGTCGCCGCACACCCTGCGCCATGCCTTCGCCACCCACTTGCTCAACCACGGCGCCGACCTGCGGGTGGTACAGATGCTGCTGGGCCACAGCGACCTGTCCACCACCCAGATCTATACCCATGTGGCGCGGGCACGTCTGCAGCAGTTGCATGCCGAGCACCATCCCCGTGGATGAGCGCGGTTCATCGTCCGTCACCTGAGGCGTGCAAGCGCCGCCTGTGGCAGCCGGTTGTGATAGTCTTGGGCGGTTTGCACAAAGGGCCGCCCGATGGCCGCGCGTTCATCGCGACCGCCATGCCCAGGCCCTGTCCGCCTCCAAGGAGACCCCATGCGCGTGACCCAGATTTTCGCCGCCGCCGTCCTGGCGCTGGTCAGTACCTTCGCCGCCGCTGCCGCCACCGACGGCGCCGAGCAGGCGATCCGCAAGACCTTGCAGACGCTGGAGCTGGAAGTCCCGGTGGAAAACGTGGCGAGCAGCCCGCTCAACGGCCTGTATGAGGTCAAGCTGCAAGGCGGACGCGTACTCTACGCCAGCGCCGATGGCCAGTTCGTCATGCAGGGCTACCTGTTCCAGATCCAGGACGGCAAGCCGGTCAACCTCACCGAGAAGACCGAGCGCCAAGGCATCGCCAAGCTCATCAACGGCATTCCAGCCGGCGAGATGGTGGTTTATCCTGCCAAGGGTGAAACCAAGTCTCATATCACCGTGTTCACCGACACCACCTGCCCGTATTGCCACAAGCTGCACGCCGAAGTGCCTGAGCTCAACCGTCGCGGTATCGAGGTGCGCTACGTCGCCTTCCCGCGCCAGGGCCTCGGCTCGCCGGGTGACGAGCAGCTGCAGGCGGTGTGGTGTTCCAGCGACCGCCGCGCGGCGCTGGACAAGATGGTCGAGGGCAAGGAAATCAAGGCCGCCAAGTGCGCCAACCCGGTCGGCAAGCAGTTCGAACTGGGCCAGTCGATCGGCGTCAACGGCACGCCGGCGATCGTCCTGGAGAACGGCCAGGTGATTCCGGGCTACCAGCCGGCACCGCAGGTCGCCAAGCTGGCGCTGGCCGAAGGCAAGTAATTCAATCAGTACGCCGTCGCCATGGGGAGACGGCTGTTTCACGGTCGGCGACATGTCGGCCGTTCAATGGGGAGTTCACAGTGAAACCGGTCAAAGTAGGCATCTGTGGGTTGGGGACCGTCGGTGGCGGTACCTTCAATGTACTTCAGCGCAACGCCGAGGAGATTGCCCGCCGTGCCGGGCGCGGTATTGAAGTGGCACAGATTGCCATGCGCTCGCAAAACCCGAACTGCCAGATTACCGGTACCCCCATTACCGCTGACGTGTTCGACGTGGCGAGCAACCCCGAGATCGATATTGTCATCGAGCTGATCGGCGGCTATACCATCGCCCGTGACCTGGTGCTCAAGGCCATCGAGAACGGCAAGCACGTGGTCACCGCGAACAAGGCGCTGATCGCCGTGCATGGCAACGAAATCTTCGCCAAGGCCCGCGAGAAGGGCGTGATCGTCGCCTTCGAAGCAGCCGTGGCCGGTGGCATCCCGGTGATCAAGGCGATCCGCGAAGGCCTGTCGGCCAACCGCATCAACTGGCTGGCGGGGATCATCAACGGCACCGGCAACTTCATCCTCACCGAAATGCGTGAAAAGGGCCGCGCCTTCCCCGACGTGCTGGCCGAAGCCCAGGCGCTGGGCTACGCCGAAGCCGACCCGACCTTCGACGTCGAGGGTATCGACGCGGCGCATAAACTGACCATTCTGGCTTCGATCGCCTTCGGCATCCCCCTGCAGTTCGACAAGGCCTACACCGAGGGCATCACCCAGCTGACCACGGCCGACGTCAACTATGCCGAGGCGCTGGGCTACCGCATCAAGCACCTGGGCGTGGCCCGCAGCACCGCCAGTGGCATCGAGCTGCGCGTGCACCCGACGCTGATCCCCGCCGACCGCCTGATCGCCAACGTCAACGGTGTGATGAACGCGGTCATGGTCAACGGTGACGCGGCCGGTTCCACCCTGTTCTACGGCGCCGGCGCCGGCATGGAACCGACCGCTTCCTCGGTCGTCGCCGACCTGGTCGATGTGGTCCGCGCGATGACCTCCGATCCGGAGAACCGCGTCCCGCACCTGGCCTTCCAGCCCGATTCGCTGTCGGCCCACCCGATCCTGCCGATCGAAGCCTGCGAGAGCGCCTACTACCTGCGCATCCAGGCCAAGGACCACCCAGGCG
>JAEWGL010000177.1 GCA_023388335.1 Pseudomonadota bacterium
ACAGCTACCGGGGTGTTGAGGCTGGGGTCAGAGCCCTTTCCCTATGGGAAAGGGATCCGACCCCTTATCCACGCATGGCGTGGATCTGCCGGTGCGTCGAGGCCGGGGTCGGATCCCTTTCCGCAGGACAGGGCTCTGCCCCCCCTTATCCACGCATGGCGTGGATCTACCGCTGCCGGCCAGCGGCCGGCACTACCGGGGTGTTGAGGCTGGGGTCAGAGCCCTTTCCCTTTGGGAAAGGGATCCGACCCCTTGGGCTCAGGCGCCGAAGCGCTCGTCGTCCATGGCCATCAGTGGGGCGGCGCCGGCCTGCATGGCGGCGGCGTGGGCGAGGGTGCGCGGCAGGACGCGGGCGAAGTAGAAGCGGGCGGTTTCGCGCTTGCCCTGGGCGAAGGCGGCGCCGTGTGCGCTGGCGTCGGCGGCAGCGACGCTGCGGGCCCACCAGTAGGCCAGCACCACGTAACCCGAGTAGAACAGGTAGTCGTAGCTGGCTGCGCCCAGTTCGTCCGGGTTGGCGGCGGCGCGCTTGAGCACGTCCATCGTCAGCTTGCCCCACTCGGCCGCCTTGGCCTGCAGCGGGCCGATGAACTCGGCCAGCGCCTCGTTGCCTTCGTGTTCCTTGGCGAAGGCTTCGATCTCCGCCAGCATCAGCTTCAGGCCGGCGCCCTGGCTGGAGGCGGTCTTGCGGCCGATCAGATCCAGCGCCTGGATGCCGGTGGTGCCTTCATACAGCGTGGTGATGCGTGCATCGCGCGCCAGCTGCTCCATGCCGTGCTCGCGGATGTAGCCGTGGCCACCGAAGCACTGCAGGGCGTTGTAGGTGTTCTCGATGCCCCATTCGGTCTGGCACGCCTTGGAGATCGGGGTGAGGAAGCTGACCAGGGTGTCGGCGCGCTCACGCTCGGCGGCGTCGCCGGCGCTGTGTGCCACGTCGATGAGGGTGGCCGCGTGCAGGGCCAGCAGGCGGCTGCCTTCGACCAGCGACTTGATGGTCAGCAGCATGCGGCGCACGTCCGGGTGGACCAGGATCGGGTCGGCGGCCTTTTCCGGGAACTTGGCGCCGCTCAGCGCACGCGACTGCAGGCGCTCGCGGCTGTACTTCAGCGCGTTCTGGTAGGCGCGCTCGGACAGGCCGATGCCCTGCAGGCCGACGCCAAGGCGTGCGGTGTTCATCATGGTGAACATCGCCTGCAGGCCCTTGTGCGGCTGGCCGACCAGGTAGCCCTGCGCACCGTCGAAGTTCATCACGCAGGTGACCGAACCCTTGATGCCCATCTTGTGCTCGATCGAGCCGCAGCGCAGTGCGTTGCGCTCGCCGACGTTGCCGTCGCGGTCCACCTTGAACTTGGGGGTGACGAACAGCGAGATGCCCTTGGCGCCCGGCGGGGCGTCGGGCAGCTTGGCCAGCACCAGGTGCACGATGTTTCCGGTCAGGTCGTGCTCGCCGGCGGTGATGAAGATCTTGGTGCCGGTGATTGCGTAGCTGCCATCGGCATTCGGGTCGGCCTTGGTCTTCAGCAGGCCCAGGTCGGTACCGCAATGCGGTTCGGTCAGGCACATGGTGCCGGTCCAGCGGCCTTCGATCAGCGGCTTGAGGAAGGCGTCGTGCTGCCACGCCTCGCCGTGCTGCTTCAGGGCCTCGATGGCGCCATGGGAGAGCAGGGGGAAGTTGCCCCAGGCCAGGTTGGCCGCGTTGATCATTTCGTTCAGCGGCACGCCCAGGGTGTGCGGCAGGCCCTGGCCACCCAGTTCCGGTGCGGCGGTCAGGCCGGTCCAGCCGCCATCGACGAACTGGTCGTAGGCCTGCTTGAAGCCGGGCGGGGTGGTCACTTCACCGGTGGCCTGGTCGAGCACGCAGCCGATCTCGTCGCCCACGCTGTTGAGCGGGGCCAGCACGCTGGCACTGAAGCGGCCGGCTTCTTCCAGCACGGCATCGACCACGTCGGCAGTGGCGTCGGTGAAGCCCAGGCGGGCGAACAGCGGTTCCACCTTGAGCACGTCGTGCAGGGCGAAACGGAGGTCGGAAAGCGGGGCGGTGTAGCTGCTCATCGGTGACGTCTCGATCAGGACAAAAGGGCGCGGCGGGCGATGCCGCGGCGAAAGGGGGATCTCAGCGCAGCACGCCCGGCAGGCCGGGGGCCTGGTTGAGGGTGCTGCGGCCGCTGATGTCGAAGCTGCGCTGCTTCTTTTCCTGCGGCGTGGCGGCCACCGTGCCCTTCAGGCCATAGGCCAGGGTGCGGTTGCCGGCCAGGGCGTCGGCCACCACCAGGCGCGCGCCGGAGCTGGGCACCAGGTCGAGGTTGATGACGTCGGCCGAGGTGCCGCCGATGGAGATGGCCGGCTTGGCCTGCAGGGTGCCTGCTTCGGTGTCGCCGACGGTCAGGGTCAGCGACACATCGTCGAAGGTCATGGGCATCGAGCTGTAGTTCTGCAGGCGCAGGGCGACGGTCCAGTTGCCGTCGGCGCGCACGGTGAGCTGCTGCAGGCTGGCCGCCGGTTCCGAAACACGCTTGACGATGCCATCGCTGCAAGCAGCCAGGGCCAGGGTGCACAGGACGATCAAGGCGAAACGGAAACGGTGGAGCATGGGCGCAGGTCCTTTGTAGGGGGTGCGTGGGATAAGCATACTACGGCGTATGGTGGAATGGATCGCCCATGGCGACCCGTCGCAGAGGGTAGCGCGTGAGCATGACCGGCAGGCGTGCGCGGGACGCTGCCAGGGGCGCGCCCGGGATGCTGGAGGGGTTGGGGTTCAGTCGGCCGGCGCGGGCGCGGGATCGCGCAGCGGGGCCATCACCCGCAGGGGCGCCAGGTCGTAACCCATCGCTTCGGCTTTGGCCTTGAGCTGCTCGAACAGGCCGCGGTCCATGTCGGGCAGGCGCGAGAGGATCCACAGGTATCGGCGGTCGGGTTCGCCGACCACGGCCCACTGGTAGTCCGGGTCCAGCGCGATCACCCAGTAGTCAGCCCAGACCAGCGGCACACAGCTCAGCCAGTCCGGGGCGAAGCGCACCTGCAGCTGGCCGGGCTGGCCTTCCACCGGGCGTGCCACGCCATCGGCGGCGATGCGCTCTCCGCTCTGCACGCGGCAGGCGTTGCTGACGCTGATGCGGCCGTCGCGGCGCAGGCTGTACGTCGCCGTGATATCGCCGACGCACTTTTTCTGGAAGGAGACGGGGAGGTGTGCGATCTCATGCCACTGGCCGGCATAGCGATCGATATCCAGTGCCTGGACCGACTGCACGTTGGCGGCGCCGGCGTGGGCGGCGGCGATCAGCAGGCAGGGCAGCAGCGCGCGGCGCAGTCGCATGGGACGTCTCCGGTCGAGACGTCGAGAGTAGGCGACTGGACGCTGGACCGGGCGTGAAACCCATCGTTCAGGTTCCATCGGTCGCGCGAAGCGGCAAAAAAAAAAGACCTGCATTTCTGCAGGTCTTCAAACTGGTGGCCGAGGACGGAATCGAACCGCCGACACGGGGATTTTCAATCCCCTGCTCTACCAACTGAGCTACTCGGCCAGTCTGGTTGGCCAACCGCGCGAACGCAGTGGCCGGAAAAAAAAGACCTGCATTTCTGCAGGCCTTCGAAAGTGGTGGCCGAGGACGGAATCGAACCGCCGACACGGGGATTTTCAATCCCCTGCTCTACCAACTGAGCTACTCGGCCAC
>JAEWGL010000013.1 GCA_023388335.1 Pseudomonadota bacterium
CCGCAAATACCGGGTTACGACCGCTGCGCGGCCGATCGCGCGGTCCGGCGTCCCGGCGCAAGGCACGCTCCCACATTAGGGTGCCGCCGCGCTTGCAGGCCTTGTTCTCTGCGCGTCAGCGCAGCACAGTGGGCTGGGCGATCTCCTACAAAGATCCAATTGGCCTTAAAGAAGCGGGCTTGCCCGCGATAGGGCCCTAACTGAATAAGAAGAGTCTCGCACCATGTCCGAACATCCGCTTCATCGCTTCTTCACCCCGCAGCGGCCGCGGCCGACCTTCGAGTGGGAGCGTTACCAGCAGCGTGATGTGCTGATCATCGATCACCCCCGCTGCCAGGCGGTGTTCAGCCGTCAGGGCGCGCAACTGCTGCATTTCCAGCCGCAGGGCGAGCGTCCCTGGTTGTGGTGTGCCGAGCAGTGGCCACAGGTTGGCGCGATTCGCGGTGGAGTCCCGGTGTGCTGGCCCTGGTACGGTCGCCATCCCAGCGAAGACCTGTGGCCGGCCCACGGCTGGGCCCGGCTGCTGGACTGGAAGCTGGTCGACAGCCGTGAGGACGAGGAGGGCGTGACCCTCAAATGGTGCCTGCAACTGTGCGACTGGCAGGTCGACCTGCATGCCCGGCTGGGCCAGCGCATGGAACTGCGCCTGAGCACCGAGCACCAGGACAGCGAACCTTGCCAGTTGAGTCATGCGCTGCTGGCCTACTGGCGTATCAGTGACGTGTCTGAGATAGCGCTATCTGGGCTCGAGAACATTGAGGGTTACGACCGTCTCAGTCGCCAGGCCTGCCGCCAGAAGGAGGCCTTGAAGCTCAAGGGTGGCTGCCAGCGGGTGTACCCAGGGACGGGCACGGTGCAGTTGCAGGATCCGGCCTGGCAGCGTGAACTGTGCATCGACACCGGTGACAGCGATGACACCGTGGTCTGGCACCCGGGCAGCCGACCGTTGATGGGGGTGAGCGGCCGCGAGACCCACGGCTTCGTCTGTGTCGAGGCCGCCAGTGGCTGCGATGACGGCCTGAGCCTGGCACCCGGCGAGCGGGCGCACCTGCGCCTGCAGGCGCACCGGCTCAGTTGAGTTCGTCGTCGATCGGGTAGCGGCTGGCGTTGAGGCTTTCCTTGATCTTGCGCAGGTGCGGCTGGAAGTCCACGCCCCGGCGCAGGGTCATACCGGTGGCGAGCACGTCCAGTACCGTCAGCTGGATGATCCGCGAGGTCATCGGCATGTAGATGTCGGTATCTTCCGGCAGCGGGATATGCAGGCTGAGGCTGCAGGCCTTGGCCAGCGGCGAGCCAGCGGCCGTAAGGCCGAGCACCGAGGCGCCGTTGTCGCGAGCAACGCGGGCCACTTCCACCAGTTCGCGGGTGCGGCCGGTGTAGGAAATGATCACGAAAAGGTCGCCGGTGTGCGCCACCGAGGCCAGCATGCGCTGCATCAGCACGTCGGCATGGGCCGACACCGCCAGGTTGAAGCGGAAGAACTTGTGCTGCGCGTCCAGCGCCACCGGCGCCGAGGCGCCGAGGCCAAAGAAGTGGATCTGCCGGGCCTGGATCAGCAGGTCGACGGCGCGGCTGACCTGCTGCGGGTCAAGCTGCTGGCAGGCGCTGTCGAGCGAAGCGATGGCGCTGCCGAAGATCTTCTGCGTATAGGACGCCGGATCGTCATCGGCTTCCACCGCCCGGCTGACGTAGGCGGCGCCGCTGGCCAGGCTCTGCGCCAGCTGCAGCTTGAGTTCGGGATAGCCACTGACGCCGAACGAACGGCAGAAGCGGTTGACGGTCGGCTCGCTGACCTTGGCGGCCTGGGCCAAGGCTGCGATGCTGAAGCGGGTCGCTTGTTGCGGGTTGAGCAGGATGACTTCGGCGACTTTGCGTTCGGCCTTGTTCAGCTCGTCGAGGCGTCCCTGGATCTGTTCCAGGAGGTTTCGCACGCGGTCCATGGGTTGTCCTTGGGTCGATGAGGCAGCCGGCTGCCTTGAACAGCGGGCTTTTTTGCAGGGTGGCCTATCGTACTGGTGGTGTCGATGGCACACCACTGATATCGCTATCATCCTTAATGTTGTGGTTTTTACTACATTATCCCTTGAAAACTGGGGTTGAAAACGGTATTTCTAGTTCAACTTTATAAAAGAACCAACATCATGGCTGCGATCAGCGTTGAACCTTGCACCTTTGCCTTGTTTGGCGCCTTGGGCGACCTGGCCTTGCGCAAGCTATTTCCTGCTCTCTACCAACTGGACCGTGCCGGGCTGCTGCACCCAGGCACTCGCCTTCTGGCCCTGGCCCGTGAAGCCGGCAGCCCCGAGGCCCACTTGGCGGATATCGAGGCGCACCTGCGCAGGCATGTGCCGGCCGCCGACCTCGAGGACCCGGCGCTGGGCCGCTTCCTCGAGCGCCTGAGCTACCTGCACGTGGATTTCCTGCAGGTCGAGGGTTACCAGGCACTGGCCGAGGAGGTTACCGGCGGACTCCCGCTGATCGCCTATTTTGCTACCGCGGCGGCGGTGTACGGGGCGATCTGCGAGAACCTCGACAAGGTCGGCCTGGTCGCCGGTACTCGGGTGGTCCTGGAAAAACCCATTGGCCACGACCTGGAGTCGTCGCGCCGGGTCAACGATGCCGTGGCGCGCTTTTTCCCGGAGAGCCGCGTCTATCGCATCGACCATTACCTGGGCAAGGAGACGGTGCAGAACCTGATCGCCCTGCGCTTTGCCAACAGTCTGTTCGAAACCCAGTGGAACCAGAACTCGATCTCCCACGTGGAAATCACCGTGGCCGAGAAGGTCGGCATCGAGGGGCGCTGGGGTTACTTCGACAAGGCTGGGCAGCTGCGCGACATGATCCAGAACCACCTGCTGCAGTTGCTCTGCCTGATTGCCATGGACCCGCCGGCCGACCTTTCCGCCGACAGCATCCGCGACGAGAAGGTCAAGGTGCTCAAGGCCCTGGCGCCGATCACCGGCGAAGGCCTGAGCACGCGTGTGGTGCGCGGCCAGTACATCGCCGGCTACAGCGAGGGCCAGCCGGTGCCGGGCTACTTGGAAGAGGACAACGCCAACGCCCAGAGCGACACCGAGACCTTCGTCGCCCTGCGCGCCGATATCCGCAACTGGCGCTGGGCCGGCGTGCCGTTCTACCTGCGCACTGGCAAGCGCATGCCGCAGAAACTGTCGCAGATCGTCATTCACTTCAAGGAACCGCCCCATTACATCTTCGCCCCGGAACAGCGTTTGCAGATCGGCAACAAGCTGATCATCCGCCTGCAACCGGACGAAGGCATTTCCTTGCGGGTGATGACCAAGGAACAAGGGCTGGACAAGGGCATGCAATTGCGCAGCGGGCCTTTGCAGCTGAATTTCTCGGACACCTGGCGCAGTGCGCGGATTCCGGATCCCTACGAGCGCTTGCTGCTGGAAGTGATGCGCGGCAACCAGAACCTGTTCGTGCGCAAGGATGAAATCGAATATGCATGGAAATGGTGCGATCAACTGATCGCTGGCTGGAATAGCGCTGGCGATGCCCCCAAGCCCTACGCGGCGGGTTCCTGGGGGCCGATGAGCTCGATTGCACTGATCACTCGCGACGGGAGGGCGTGGTATGGCGATATCTGAACTGCAACTACCAGGCACGGTGAACGTGCACGAGCTGGACAACCCGGCGCTGCTCGCCGACACCCTGGCCCGAGACGTGGCCGAGCGCCTGCGCCAGGCCATCGCCGACAAGGGCGTGGCCACCGTGGTGTTGTCGGGTGGGCGTAGCCCGATCCTGTTTCTCGAACAACTGGCGCGCCAGGCGCTCGACTGGTCGAAGGTGGTGGTCAGCCTGGCCGATGAGCGCTGGGTACCGACCGAGCACGCCGACAGCAATGCCGGCCTGCTACAGCGGCACCTGTTGGTCGGCGCGGCGGCTCAAGCGCGCTTCGTCGGCCTGTACCGCGCCAGCGCCAGCCTCGAATTGGCAGCCGACGAGGCTGATAAGGCCCTGGCCGAGCTGCCGGCGATCGATGTACTGGTATTGGGCATGGGGGATGACGGGCACACCGCTTCGCTGTTCCCAGCCAGCCCGTACCTGCGCGAGGGCCTGGCCAAGGGCAGCGCGCGCCGCTGCCTGCCGATGCTGGCGCCGAGCGTGCCACACCAGCGCCTGAGCATGACCCGCGCCTTGTTGGCCAGTGCCGCGTTCATCGCGCTGTCTGTGCAAGGCCAGAACAAACTCGATACCCTGCGCGCCGCGCTGGCGGCCGATGACCCGACCGAAATGCCAATTCGTGCCTTTCTTCAAGACCCCCTGGACATTTACTGGTGCCCATGAGCCAAGGATCCGCTGTCATGACCACGCTTGAACGCCCACAGCCGCTGTTTACAATGGCCGAAAAAATCGCCCGGATCGACGCGATCTGCGGCCAGGCGCGCATCCTGCCGGTGATCACCATCGCCCGCGAGGACGACATCCTGCCGCTGGCCGATGCTCTGGCCGCTGGGGGCATACGCACCCTCGAAGTCACCCTGCGCTCCGAGCATGGCCTCAAGGCTATCCAGGTTCTGCGCGAGCAACGGCCGGAACTGTGCGTCGGTGCCGGCACCGTGCTCGACCGCACGATGTTTGCCGCGGTCCAGGCCGCTGGCGCGCAGTTCGTGGTCACCCCGGGCATTACCCAGGACATCCTCGAAGCAGGCGTGGACAGTGATATTCCCCTGTTGCCAGGGATCAGCACACCCTCCGAGATCATGATGGGCTACGCCCTCGGGTATCGCCGCTTCAAGCTGTTCCCCGCCGAGATCAGCGGCGGCGTGGCCGCGATCAAAGCCTTCGCCGGGCCTTTTGGGGAGGTCCGTTTCTGCCCCACTGGCGGTGTGAATCCTGGCAATGTGCGCAACTACATAGCCCTTTCGAACGTGATGTGCGTGGGCGGGACCTGGATGCTCGACAGCGGCTGGATCAAGAACCGCGACTGGGCGCGGATCGAGGCTTGCAGCGCGGAGGCGCTGGCGTTGCTGGACTGAGGGGGTTAGTCGCGACTAGCGGGTGCATGCTTCATTCTCAAGCCATGTCCCCACCAGCCCCAAAAAAAAGCCCGTATCCAAAGATACGGGCTTTTTTGTCTCACGTACCGGATCAGGCCGCTTTCGCTTCCTGCTGGCTCAATGAGCGATTCAGTGCGCTGAACAGGGCCTTGAAGCTGGCGGTGGTGATGTTTTCATCGATACCCACGCCGTGCACTGGACGTCCGCCGGCCACGCGCAGCTCGATGTAGGCCGCCGCCTTGGCGTTGGTCCCGGCACCGATGGCGTGCTCGTTGTAGTCCATGATCTCGACCGCAACCGGCAAGCCGGCGACCAGCGCTTCCAGGGCGCCATTGCCCTTGCCGCGCCAGTGCAGGGTCGTCTCGCCTTCGCCAGAGACTTCCACTTCCACGGCGCTGTGGCCGTTCTCTTCCTGCAAACGGTGGCTGACCAGCGCATACGGGGCATTGGCCTGCAGGTATTCGCGGTGCAACAGGCTGTAGATCTGCTGGGCCGTCATTTCCAGGCCCAGGCGGTCGGTTTCACCCTGAACCACCTGGCTGAACTCGATCTGCATGCGACGTGGCAGGCTGATGCCGTACTCCTGCTCGAGCAAGTAGGTGATGCCGCCTTTGCCGGACTGGCTGTTGACGCGGATCACCGCCTCGTAGCTGCGGCCGATGTCGGCCGGGTCGATCGGCAGGTACGGCACCTCCCAGAGGGTGTCTTCCTTCTGCTGGCTGAAGCCCTTGCGGATGGCGTCCTGGTGGGAGCCGGAGAAGGCAGTGTGGACCAGGTCGCCGACATACGGATGACGTGGATGCACCGGCAGCTGGTTGCACTCTTCGACTACTTTGCGTACGCCGTCGATGTCGGAAAAGTCCAGCTTGGGGTCGACGCCCTGGGTGTACAGGTTCAGCGCCAGGGTCACCAGGTCGACGTTGCCGGTACGCTCGCCGTTGCCGAACAGGCAGCCTTCGGCGCGGTCGGCACCGGCCATCAGGCCCAGCTCGGTGGCGGCAATACCGGTGCCACGGTCGTTGTGGGTGTGCAAGCTGATGATCACGCTGTCACGGCGGTTGACGTTGCGGCAGAACCATTCGATCTGGTCAGCGTAGATGTTGGGCGTCGCCACTTCGACGGTGGCCGGCAGGTTAAGGATGATCTTGTTCTGCGGGGTCGGATTCCACACCTCGATCACCGCGTCGCAGACTTCCTTGGCAAACTCGAGCTCCGTGGCGCTGAAAGTCTCGGGCGAGTACTGGAAGGTCCACTGGGTTTCTGGCTGCTGCGCGGCGTATTTGACGAACAGCTTGGCCGCGTTCACCGCGATGTCCTTCACGCCTTGCTTGTCCTGGTTGAAGACGATGCGGCGGAACGACGGGCAAGTCGCGTTGTACAGGTGGACAATGGCCTTCTTGGCGCCACGCAGGGACTCGAAGGTCCGGGCGATCAAGTCTTCACGGGCCTGGGTGAGCACCTGGATGGTGGTGTCGTCCGGGATATGGCCGTCTTCGATCAGGCTGCGCACGAAGTCGAAGTCGGTCTGCGAGGCAGACGGGAACGACGCTTCGATTTCCTTCACGCCCACCTGCACCAGGGTCTGCCAGAAGCGCAGCTTCTTCGCCGCGTCCATCGGTTCGATCAGCGACTGGTTACCGTCACGCAGGTCGGAGCTGCACCAGATCGGCGCCTGGGTGATGGTCTTCGAAGGCCAGGTGCGATCAGGCAGGTCGATGGTCGGGAACGCGCGGTATTTCTTCGAAGGGTCTTTGAGCATGGTCATGGAAGCAATCCTTGAGTGTGCGGCCGTGATCGGGCCTGCCATACGAAAACGAGATGAAAAGGCGAGGCGACGCGATTCACCCTGGTAGTCGTGCACTGACCAGGCAGAGGCTGCGGTGTTGACGGAGCAGGATGAGGGTTGTGGAGGTATTCATGCCTCAACCCTAACCAGTGGGGTGAAGGATGGCAAGGCTTGAAAAAAAATTGAGATAAATGCTTAAAAAACCCACCTATTCCAGATTGAGTTGCTTGTTTTTGGTAAAAGGATTGAATCTATTGCGGTAGATTTCAGAATGGCGCAAGGCGGGAATTGAGCATGGTCCGCTTCGCGGGCAAGCCCGCTCCCATGGCCCCGGCGGTGCCATTCAGAGCGCAGCCGAGCCTGCGGGAACGCCGAACTGCCGGACCCACAGGGACCGCGTCGATCATACTAACTGCGGTATGCAGGGTCTTGTGGGAGCGGGCTTGCCCGCGAAAAGAGCGACGCGGTGTCAGGGTTGGAACGCACCGATGAAGATCGCCGGATCAACGCGCGCGTCATTGAGGCTGACGTTCCAGTGCATGTGCGGACCGGTCGCCCGGCCTGTGGCACCGACTCGGCCGACCACCTCGCCACGGCGCAGTGCCTGACCAGGTTTCACATCAATCTTCGACATATGGCAGAACATGCTGATGAAGCCTTGCCCATGGTCGACGAACACCGTCTGGCCATTGAAAAAGTAATCCCCGACCAGAATCACCGTGCCGTTGGCCGGCGTCTTGATCGGGGTACCGGCCGGCACGGCAAAGTCCAGGCCGGCATGGGGGTTGCGCTCTTCGCCATTGAAGAAGCGGCGCACGCCGAACTTGCTCGACAGCGGGCCGCTGACTGGTTTGTCGAGCATCAGGTTGCTCGGCAGGGTCGGGCTGAAGCTGCGGTAGGCCTTGATCTGCTCGGCCAGCTCGCGGTCGATGCGCTTGAGGTCGGCAGGGTCGGGATTGACCTGGCGCTTGTTCTTCAAGGTGATGCGCTGTTCGGGGTACTTCTTGCTGCTCACGTTGAAGCTCAGGGTGCGCGTGCCTTCGGACAGGCTGGCCACGCCAGGCTTCTGGGTCAGCGGCAGGCCAACAATGGCCAGCCAGTTCTCCTGCTCCTTGACCACCAGTACCGGTTTGCCGTCGAAGCGGGCACTGGGCGCCTGGGCGGCAGGGCCGAGGTCGACCACGGCGACGCCGCCAGGCACCGGCTTGTTCAGTTGCCGGGTGATGTAGCTGGCCTGGGCGCTGGTGCCGAGCAGCAGCAGGGACAGGGCGATAACGGGGGCGAGCAGACGACGCATGCTTTCAGTCCAGTAGGGAAAGGGTGACCGGGGTCTGGTAGTTGTCTTCGACACGGACCTGCAGCTCGCCTTCGTTCAGGCGTGCGGTCAGGCGCTGGCCGTTGCGGGTCTGGGCGGCGCTGCGGATGGCCTGGCCACGGTCATCGAGCAGGATGCTGTAGCCACGGGCGAGGGTGGCCAGCGGGCTGACCACCTGCAAGGTCTGCAACTGCGCCTGGAAGCGCTGACGGCGATCCTTGAGCACGTCGCGCATGGCCCGCGGCAAGCGTTCGGCGAGGCTGTCCAGGCGCTGGCTCAACAGCTTCAACGCCCGGCCTGGATGCTGGGCCGCCAGGCGTGTATCCAGGCGGGCAAGGCGCTCGTGGCGCTGGTTCATCTGCAGCATGAAGGCGCGGCGCAAGCGCATGTCCAGGTCGTCCAGGCGCTGGGCCTGCTGGCGCAAGCGCTCGCCGGGGTGACGCAGGCGGCGCGCCAGGCCATCCAGGCGCAGGCGATCATGGGCCAGACGGTTTTGCATGCGCAGCAGCAAGCGGCGTTGCAGGCCTTCAAGACGCTGTTGCAGGCCGCTGCTGTCCGGCGCCAGCAGCTCGGCGGCGGCCGAAGGGGTAGGCGCGCGGACATCGGCGACGAAGTCACTGATCGACACGTCGGTTTCATGGCCTACGGCGCTGACGATGGGCGTGACGCAGTCGGCCACGGCCCGCGCCACGGCCTCCTCGTTGAAGCACCAGAGGTCTTCCAGCGAGCCGCCGCCACGGGCCAGGATCAGCGCGTCGAAACCGCGGCTGTCGGCCAGGCGCAGGGCGCGGACGATCTGCCCGATGGCCTCGCGGCCTTGCACGGCGGTCGGGATCAGGTTCAGCTCGACCTGCGGCGCACGGCGACGGAACACGCTGATGATGTCGCGGATCACCGCGCCGGTGGGCGAGGTGATGATGCCAATGCGCTGCGGGTGCGCCGGCAGCGGGCGCTTGCGCTCGGTGCTGAACAAGCCTTCGGCGCTCAGCTTTTCCTTGAGCGCCTCGAACGCCAGGCGCAGGGCGCCGTCACCAGCCGGCTCCAGCGTGTCGAGGATCAGTTGATAGTCGCCTCGGCCCTCGAACAACGAGACCTTGCCGCGCACCCGCACCGCCAGCCCGTCGCGCAAGGCCTGACGGACCCGCGTGGCGTTCTGCCGGAACAGCGCGCAACGCACCTGGGCGCCGCTGTCCTTGAGGGTGAAATAGATATGGCCGGAGGCCGGGCGGGCGAGGTTGGATATCTCGCCTTCGACCCAGACGCTGCGGAACACATCCTCGAGCAGCACGCGGGCGCGGCCGTTGAGCTGGCTGACGGTGAGGACCTCGCGGTCCAGGCCGAGTCGTTCGAAGGGGTCTTTGATCATGCTGGGCATCATAAAGGAGGCGGCACTCAGATGCACCGTGCTTGGCTGTCAGGGGGGGAGCTGATGGCCCTTTGGCGGGTAAACCCGCTGCCATATGGCCCTGCATGCCGCAAATCTTCTGAACGACGCGGGCCATAGATGTGTGCGGGCTTGCCCGCGAAGAAGTCATCAGCCTCGCATCGCGACGACAAGCCAGCGCCACGGTGCTGCTGCATTCCGATATTAGTCAGCTGACTCGTGGCTGGCTAACCTTCCGCTGTCTTCTCGGGAGTTCATCGTATGCTTGCCCATTTGCCTTTTTCCAACCTCGACTGGCTGCCTGTCCTGTTCGGTGTGGGCTTGGCCTATACCGTCTTTGGTATCGCAGGCTTCGGCACCGCGCTAGTGGCGGGTCCAGTGCTGATTCACTTCATGCCGTTGTCGACAATCATTCCATTGCTCGTATTGCTGGACTTCGTCGCGGCCTTTGGCAACTGGCTACCGGCACGCAAGGCAGTGGCGCGCAACGAACTGCTGCGGCTGTTGCCTTTCATGGCGCTGGGCTGCACTCTGGGCGTGGTCTTTCTGCTGCAGCTCAAGTCGGATTTGCTGCTGTTGCTAATGGGACTGTTCGTCACCACCTATGCCATCTACAGCCTGGCGGTAAAGGTGCGGCCAGCGCGCCTGAAAGGCATCTGGGCGGTACCCATCGGCACCGTAGGCGGGCTGTTCGGCGCGCTGTTTGGCAGCGGCGGCTTTCTCTATGCGATCTACCTCAATGCGCGGCTGGACGCCAAGGAGCAGGCGCGAGCCACCCAGAGCGCGTTGATCAGTTGCAGTACGGTAGTGCGCCTCTCGCTGTTCCTGATCGCCGGTGTCTATGCCGACACCCGCCTGCTGGCACTCGCGGCCTGCCTGTTGCCGGTAATGGCGGCCGGGCTCTGGGTGGGACGGCGGCTGACGCTGAGGCTCTCGCGGGAATCCTTCGTGCGCCTGGTGACCTGGCTGGTACTGGCTAGCGGCCTGGCACTGATCGGTCGCTATCTGAGTACCTGAGCCAACGGGTAGAATCAGGCTTTACCGCAGTTTTCAGGCCGCTTTCTCCATGAACACCCACAGCATCATCGTCCCCAAGCTCTCCACTGTCCCGGCGCACGAGGCGCGCGCGCGGGCCATCCTGCGCTGGCTGGTGCGCGAGAAGATCATCGAGGAGCAGCTCAGTACATGCGGGCGCACCGGCAACCGCATGGCCTACGCACTGAGCGAGGGGGCGCGCAAGGTAGCACTGCACCCGCAGCGGCTACCTTTCGGTGAACCGGTCAATGGCCTGGAGGTGGTGACCAAGCGCTGCATCTTCACCCCCCTCGACGGCTTCCTGGAAGAGGCCGGCTGCCCCGAGTGCCGCCGTGAAGTCGGCGAACCACTGTTCGAAAGCCTGGAAGAATGGATGCCTGGGCAGACCGACAACTTCACCTGCCCGCTGTGCGGTTTCGAGGACGATATCAACGGCTTCCTGTTCCTGCAGCCGTGCGCCTTCTCCAACCTGGGGTTCATTTTCAACAACTGGGGCGATGCTGGCTTTACCCCGGCGTTTCTCGACGCTTTCGCCGACTGGTTGGACCAGCCGGTGGCGGTAGTGCAGGTCAGCGGCAAGCTTTAAGCGACAAGCCACCCGAAAAAGCGGATCGTGTACTGATCTGTCTTTTCTTGCAGCTTGCCGCTTGTAACTTAAAGCCGATTTGCATTGAGCGGCGCGCCGCTGATGAGTATAATGGCGCGCTTCCATTTTTCCCGCCCGGGAGCCCCCGCGATGCTGCGTATCAGCCAAGAAGCCCTGACCTTCGACGATATCCTCCTTGTACCTGGTTATTCCGAGGTACTGCCTAATGAAGTCAGTCTCAAGACCCGTTTGACCCGTGGCATCGAACTGAACATTCCTCTGGTTTCCGCCGCAATGGATACCGTGACCGAAGCACGCCTGGCCATCGCAATGGCCCAGGAAGGCGGCATCGGCATCATCCACAAGAACATGACCATCGAGCAGCAGGCCGGCGAAGTCCGCAAGGTCAAGAAGTTCGAGGCTGGCGTGGTCAAGGACCCGATTACCATCGAGGCCGACGCCACCGTCCGCGACCTGTTCGAGCTGACCCGCCTGAACAACATTTCCGGCGTGCCGGTGCTGCACGACGGCGACCTGGTCGGCATCGTGACCTCCCGTGACGTGCGTTTCGAAAGCCGCCTGGACGTCACCGTGCGCGAGGTGATGACGCCCAAGGAACGCCTGGTCACCGTGCGCGAAGGCGCCGACAAGAACGAAGTCCGCGAGCTGCTGCACAAGCATCGCCTGGAAAAAGTGCTGATCGTTGACGAGAAATTCAGCCTCAAGGGCATGATGACCGTCAAGGACATCGAGAAAGCCAAGGCCTACCCGCTGGCCAGCAAGGACGACCAGGGTCGCCTGCGCGTCGGCGCCGCCGTCGGTACCGGCAAGGACACCGGCGAGCGCGTTGCCGCCCTTGTAGCCGCTGGCGTCGACGTGGTGGTGGTGGACACCGCCCACGGTCACTCCAAGGGTGTGATCGACCGCGTACGCTGGGTCAAGCAGACCTATCCGCAGGTCCAGGTCATCGGCGGCAACATCGCCACCGGTGCCGCGGCCAAGGCCCTGGCTGAAGCCGGCGCCGACGCCGTCAAGGTCGGTATCGGCCCTGGCTCGATCTGCACCACCCGCATCGTCGCCGGTGTCGGCGTGCCGCAGATCAGCGCCATCGCCAACGTCGCCGCCGCGCTCGAAGGCACTGGTGTGCCGCTGATCGCCGACGGTGGCATCCGCTTCTCCGGTGACCTGTCCAAGGCCATCGTCGCCGGTGCCTCCTGCGTCATGATGGGTTCGATGTTCGCCGGTACCGAAGAGGCCCCCGGTGAAGTCGAACTGTTCCAGGGCCGTTCCTACAAGGCCTACCGTGGCATGGGTTCGCTGGGTGCTATGGCCCAGGCCCAGGGCTCTTCGGACCGCTACTTCCAGGACTCCTCGGCCGGTGCCGAGAAGCTTGTTCCGGAAGGTATCGAAGGCCGCGTCCCGTACAAGGGCGCCTTGGCCGCGATCATCCACCAGCTGATGGGTGGCCTGCGTTCCTCGATGGGCTATACCGGCAGCGCCACCATCGAAGAGATGCGCACCAAGCCTGAGTTCGTGCGCATCACCGGTGCCGGCATGGCCGAGTCCCACGTGCATGACGTGCAGATCACCAAGGAAGCGCCAAACTACCGGGTCGGCTGACGCCTCCAGTCACACGTATCAAGCTTAAAGCTATAAGCGGTAGCTGCGTTGCAGCAGCTACCACGTTTTCCCCGATCAACTTGCAGCTTGCCGCTTAAGGCTTGCAACTGCATCAGAGATTGAGTCATGGCCCTCGACATTCACGCTCACCGCATCCTGATCCTCGATTTCGGTTCCCAGTACACCCAGCTGATCGCCCGCCGCGTGCGCGAGATCGGCGTGTACTGCGAACTGCACCCGTTCGACATGGACGATGAAGCGATCCGCGAATTCAACCCGCGCGGCATTATCCTCGCCGGCGGCCCCGAGTCGGTCCACGAAGCCAACAGCCCGCGCGCGCCGCAGGCGGTATTCGACCTCGGCGTACCGGTGTTCGGCATTTGCTACGGCATGCAGACCATGGCCGAGCAGATGGGCGGCAAGGTCGAAGGTTCCGACCTGCGCGAATTCGGTTACGCCCGCGTCGACGTGGTCGGCAAGAGCCGCCTGCTCGACGGCATCGAAGACCACATCGACGATGACGGCGTGTTCGGCCTGGACGTGTGGATGAGCCACGGTGACAAGGTCACCCAGATGCCGCAAAGCTTCCACATCCTGGCCAGCACCCCGAGCTGCCCGATCGCCGGCATGTTCGACGACGCCCGCGGCTACTACGGCGTGCAGTTCCACCCGGAAGTGACCCACACCAAGCAGGGCGGTCGCATCCTGTCGCGCTTCATCCTCGACATCTGCGGCTGCGAAGCCCTGTGGACCGCCTCGAACATCGTCGAGGACGCCATTGCCCAGGTGCGTGAGCAGGTCGGTTCGGCCAACGTCCTTCTCGGCCTGTCCGGCGGTGTCGACTCCTCCGTGGTTGCCGCGCTGCTGCACCGCGCCATCGGCGACCAGCTGACCTGCGTCTTCGTCGACAACGGCCTGCTGCGCCTGCACGAAGGCGACCAGGTGATGGCGATGTTCGCCGAGAACATGGGCGTCAAGGTGATCCGCGCCGACGCCGAAGCGCAGTTCCTCGAGAACCTCGCCGGCGAAGCCGACCCGGAGAAGAAGCGCAAGATCATCGGCC
>JAEWGL010000090.1 GCA_023388335.1 Pseudomonadota bacterium
TTGTTCCGCATCCGTCCAGCCTCCACATCCGCGAGGATCGCCTTGGCAAACCCGCTCAGGTAATAGGCGGCCCAGATCATGTCGCCATCTTCATCCACAGCCCCCGCGAGGATCAGCTTGTGCACGCACCCCATCAAGGTCGAGGCTTGTTCCAGGGCATAGTCGCAGGGCACGCCAGGGCTGATGTGGAACAGGTCCATGGGCGGATTCTGGGTGGTGATGAAGCTCGTCACACCTGCGGTAGTAGCCTTCTCTGCCTCGGGAAGCGCGCTCATGTCATAACCTCCCGGCGCTCACTGGCCTGCAGCTTGGCAAGCGCGTGTTCGATCAGCGCCTTCGCTGTCTCGGCCGAATGCAACACATTCACCAGCATGCCTTGACCCGGTTCGTTCGCATGGGCGTAGCAGTAGCCATCGGTGGTCTCGAAGATACCGCGCAGCAGTTCGCTGGCATAGGCCAGGGAGTCGGGAGGCGTCAGATCGCTGTGGATGGTGAAGTAAGGGGTGGTGATGATCTTGCGGGGGGTAGCGTAATGCGGTGGATCGGGAACGATCTTTTTCATGGCGCAACTCCGAGTTCGATTATGGAGCTACCACGCATGTCCCTCTCACAGGAGTAAGGTGGCAGCCGAACGCGGGGTGAGAGACCGGCGAACATCGGAAAACCGGCCAGACCGAAGTCTGCCCGCGAACGGCTGCCATAAAGAGCTGCCACGATGTACGTCGGGCTCTCACACCCGGTCGCCGAAATGACGACTCGAGGAAATTAGCCCTGACGCATCGCTTCTACAATGCGGAAAAATCAGCAGCGCGCGTAGGATACTTCCCAAAGTCCCAAAACCTGAAATCTTTCAAGCTAGGCCAGCACTAAACGCATCCCCGACCGGCGCATTGCCTGCACGAGTTCTTCCGCTGGACTTCTCCTATGCCCGCGGCCTGTCGATTCGTTGGCAAGCACATACACTGTTCTGCAGTGGAAGACGCCCATACTGGCTTAGGCACGACGGGGGAGGGCGGCAATGAAGACACGTTGGGGCAGGGGCCTGATGCTGGCTGCTGGGCTACTGATGGCACTGCCAGGCCACGCCGACGACCGCGACATCTGGATGTTCGCCCAGTGGGCGGGTGACCACGAGAATCGGCGCTTTCGCGAGATGCTGGTGGAGGCGCGGCTCTATGGGGTGGTGCCGATCCACCAGCTGCTGCGCTCGGCGTCGGACTGGCGCCTGTGCCGGGCCTCGCCCTTCGCGGTGCCGCCGGCCAGCCAGTGGCCGGCCGTGCGTTCGACCCTGCAACTGCTCAAGACCCTGGTCGATCAAGGCCAATTGCGCCAGTTCGAGGTGGTCTCGGCCTACCGCGATCCGCGGCTCAACGTCTGCGCGGGCGGCGCGGTAGACAGCGCCCATACCCGGGCATTCGCGGTCGATGTGCTGTTGCCGGCGTGGGCCGACCCCAATCCGCTGTGCCGCTTCTGGCAACAGCACGGCCAGGCCTGGAACATGGGCCTGGGTCGCTACCCCTCCGGGCGCATCCACATTGACACAGCGGGCTACCGTACCTGGGGTGGCGACGGCCGCGCCGGGTCGTCATTCTGTGTGCGCCTGTCGTCTTGAGGCGCTGCGGCAGACAAGTCTCTACCGCGCCGATGGAATCCCAGCCCCTTCCGGCATCAAGGTCGCAATCAACGCCCGCACGGTCCCTGGCAATGCATCCAGGTCCCTTACCAGAATGCTGCGTTCGCGCACTGCCCAGGGTTCGTCGAGCTCGATGGTGACCAGCCGCATGGTGCGGCTGTGTCGGGCAGCGGCGGATTCGGGGATGATGCCGATGCCCACGCCAGCTTCGACCATGCGGCAGATCGCCTCGAAGCTGGACATCTGGATGCGCAACGAAAGGGTCAGGCCGATGCGTTCGGCGTGCTCGCGCAGGAAGGTCAGCAGCGTGCTGCCCTCGTGCAAGCCGATGTGCTGGAACGCCAGGGTCTGCTTTAGCGTGACCTGCTGCTGGCTGGCCAACTCATGCCCGACCGGGACCATGAGCACCAGGCGGTCGGTGCTGAAGTGCAACACTTGCAGCCCGGCGGCCTCGACCGGGCCGGCGATGATACCCATGTCGGTGCTGCCGTCGAGCACGCCACGCACGATGTCGCGCGACAGGCGCTCCTGCAGGTCGACGGTGACGCCCTGGCGCTTGGCGAGGAAACCGGCGAGGATCTCCGGCAGGAACTCGGTGACCGCGGTGGTGTTGGCAAAGATGCGAATGTGTCCCGCCGAATCGGTGCCGAAGTGGGTGAACTCGGCTTTCAGATAATCGACCTGGCGCATGATCAACCGAGCGTGCTTGAGCAACTGCTGGCCGGCCGGGGTCAACTGCACGCCGCGGCTGTCGCGGTAGAGCAAGCGAGTACCGAGCTGGTTTTCCAGGGCCTTGATTCGCGCGCTGGCGGCAGCTGGCGAGAGAAACGCCCGGCGCGCACCCTGGGTCAGGCTGGGCGACTCACCGATGTGAATGAAAAGCCGCAAGTCTGCGAGATCGAAGTGCATGATCGTCTCCGTACAGTGCCAAGAGCGTTCAGCATACATGAACGCCGCCTTACACAAATGCAAATTCCCAGAATGCCAACGTGCCTCGCATCATCTGCCCATAACAACAAATCAAGAGGCTGGCGGGTTATGAGTGCTTCGAATGCAACCACGGATTTCAGTGCCTGGATCGGTCGTACGCAAGCGTCCGAAGATGTGCTGAGCCAAAACCTGATCAAGCGCATCGCGGCGACCTTTGGCGAAGCGGCGCCAGCCGATGGCGACCCTCTGCCGTTGCTCTGGCAATGGTGCTTTTTCCAGGATCCGGTCGTTGAGGATCAACTGGGCGAGGACGGCCATCCGGCCCGTGGCGGTTTCCTGCCCCCCGCCGACCGGCGCAATCGCATGTGGGCCGGTGGCCGGTTGGCGTTCATCGAACCGCTCAAGGTTGGCGCTTCGGCGCAGCGCCTGTCGACCGTGCTGAACGTCGAGGAGAAACACGGCCGCACCGGCTCGCTGTTGTTCGTCACGGTCCGCCATGACTACTCGCAGAACGGCCAGCTGTGCGTACGTGAAGAACAGGACATCGTCTACCGCGAACCCAACCCGCCCAAGCTCGACAGCGGCGAGGCGCCTGAAGCGGGGGAGTGGAGCGAAACCATCACGCCCACGCCTACGCTGCTGTTCCGCTACTCGGCGGTGACCTTCAACGGCCACCGCATTCACTACGACTACCCCTACGTCACCGACACCGAAGGCTACCCGGGCCTGGTGGTGCACGGGCCGATGATCGCGACCTTCAACCTGCATGCGTTCATCCGCGCCAACCCCGACAAGCGCGTGCGGCACTTCGCCTATCGCGGCGTACGGCCGTTGAACGTGCCCACGCCCTTCCGCGTTGGCGGCCGCCTCGGCGAAGCCGGCAAGGCGACGTTGTGGGCTGGCAACGAGGCCGGTGTCGCGCAAAGCGCCGA
Source organism: Pseudomonadota bacterium (assembly GCA_023388335.1). Lineage (GTDB taxonomy): Bacteria > Pseudomonadota > Gammaproteobacteria > Pseudomonadales > Pseudomonadaceae > Aquipseudomonas. The sequence goes on from JAEWGL010000090.1 coordinate 3,496, forward strand.
AATCGTTTTCGACTCAAACCCTTCCCGGTGAACGCGCCCCGCGTCGCTGATCGAACCGAGAGCAGAGCATGAATCCGTACGACGACGAAGACCTCAATGCCATCCGTGAAGGCGTGCGCGCCCTGTGCGCCGAATTCGATGCGGCCTACTGGCGCAAGATCGACGAAGAGAAGGGGTTTCCCGAAGCCTTCGTCAAGGCCCTGACCGACGCCGGCTGGCTGTCGGCGATGATTCCCTGCCAATTCGGTGGCTCGGGCCTGGGGCTGGCCGAAGCCTCGGTCATTCTTGAAGAAGTGAACGCGTGTGGTGGCAACTCTGGCACCGTCCACGGGCAGATGTACAACATGTTCACCTTGTTACGCCATGGCAGCGAGGCGCAGAAGCAGTACTACCTGCCCAAGCTCGCCAGCGGTGAGCTGCGCCTGCAGTCGATGGGTGTGACCGAGCCGACCACCGGCACCGACACCACCAAGATCAAGACCACCGCCGTGCGCCAGGGCGACAAGTATGTGATCAACGGCCAGAAGGTGTGGATCTCGCGGGTCCAGCATTCGGACCTGATGATCCTGCTGGCGCGCACCACGCCGCTGGCCGAGGTGAAGAAGAAGTCCGAGGGCATGTCGATCTTCCTGGTCGACCTGCGCGAGGCCATCGGCAAGGGCCTGACGGTGCAGCCGATCGCCAACATGGTCAACCATGAGACCAACGAGCTGTTCTTCGACAACCTCGAGCTGCCCGCCGACAGCCTGATCGGCGAGGAAGGCAAGGGCTTTCGCTACATCCTCGATGGGCTCAACGCCGAGCGCACGCTGATCGCCGCGGAATGCATCGGCGACGGTCGCTGGTTCGTCGAGAAAGCCAGCGCCTATGCCCGCGATCGCGTGGTATTCGGCCGGCCCATCGGGCAGAACCAGGGCGTGCAGTTTCCGATTGCCGAAGCGCATATCGAGATCGAGGCCGCCGACCTGATGCGCTGGCGTGCGTGCGAGGAATACGACAGCGGCAAGAACGCTGGGGCCAGTGCCAACATGGCCAAGTACCTGGCGGCCAAGGCGTCGTGGGAAGCCGCCAACGCCTGCCTGCAGACCCACGGCGGCTTCGGCTTCGCCTGTGAGTACGACGTGGAGCGCAAATTCCGCGAGACCCGGCTTTACCAGGTGGCGCCGATCTCCACCAACCTGATTCTTTCCTACGTCGCCGAGCACTTGCTCGAGCTGCCACGCAGTTTCTGAGGACCGGTCCATGAGCCATACCGACGCTTTGGCCGGCTTTCTCGCCGACCTGAACTACGCGCAGATCCCCGCCAGCGTGCTGGATCGTACTGAAGACCTGTTCCTCGACTGGCTCGGCTCGGCGCTGGCCAGCCAGGGCGCGCGTCCGATTCCGCTGTTCGAGCGCTATGCCGAGCGCATGGGTCCCGCCGATGGCGCGTCCAAGATCCTCGTCAATGGCCGCGGCACCTCGGCCTACTTCGCGGCCTTGGTCAACGGCGCGTCTTCGCACCTGGTCGAACAGGACGACCTGCACAACAGCTCAGTATTGCACCCGGCCACGGTGGTGTTTTCGGCGGTGCTGGCAGCGGCCCAGGACTTGAACAAGTCCGGCAAGGACCTGCTCCTGGCCTCGGTTGCAGGCTACGAAGCGGGTATTCGCATCGGCGAGTTCATGGGCCGTTCGCACTACCGCATCTTCCACACCACCGCCACGGTGGGCACCCTCGCTGCCGCCGTGGGCGTGGGCAAGCTGCTGGATTTGGACAAGGAGCAGTTCATCAACCTGCTGGGCACTGCGGGGACCCAGGCCGCCGGCCTGTGGGCGTTCCTGCGCGATGCCGCCGACTCCAAGCAGCTGCACACCGCCAAGGCTGCCGCCGATGGCTTGCTCGCCGCCTACATGACCGCGGACGGCCTGACCGGCGCGCGCAATATCCTCGAAGGCGAGCAAGGTATGGCCGCGGGCATGTCCACCGATGCCGATCCGAGCAAATTGGCGGATCGTCTCGGCACGCGCTGGGCACTGGCGGAAACCTCGTTCAAGTTCCACGCCTCGTGCCGCCACACCCACCCAGCCGCCGATGCCTTGCTGCACCTGATGCAGCGCGAAGGTTTGCGCCATGAGCAGATCGCCAAGGTGGTCACCCGGGTGCACCAGGGCGCCATCGATGTACTGGGCCGCGTGCTGAAACCGAGCACGGTGCACCAGGCGAAGTTTTCCATGGGCGCCGTACTTGGCTTGATCGCCGTGCATGGCAACGCCCAGTTGATCGAGTTCCGCGACCTGGCCCTGACCGACGCCGATGTCGACGCCTTCCGGGAAAAGGTCAGCATGGAACTGGACCCCGAAGTGGACGCCGCCTATCCGGCCCGCTGGCTGGGCCGGGTGATCGTCACCACGACCGATGGCCGCACCTTGACTGCGGCCATCGACGAACCCAAGGGCGATCCAGGCAACACCCTGACCCGCCCGGAACTGGAAGCCAAGTTCCAGCGCCTGCTGGCGTTCTCCGGCGCGCGCAGCGAAGCACAAGGCAAGGCATTGATCGACAAGGTCTGGCATCTGCGCGATGCCCAGGCCCTGGCCGATCTGATCTAACCGTTGGCCGAACAGGTGAAGTACATGAATCAGCTCAATCCCCGTCCGCTGGACGGCATCACCGTCATCAGCCTGGAGCACGCCATCGCGGCGCCGTTCTGCACCCGCCAGCTGGCCGACCTCGGCGCGCGCGTGGTGAAGATCGAACGCCCCGGCACGGGTGATTTTGCCCGTGGCTATGACCAGCGGGTCGATGGCCTGGCCTCGCATTTCGTGTGGACCAATCGCTCCAAGGAAAGCCTGACCCTGGACCTGAAGCAGGACGCCGCCGGCGACATCCTCGAGTCACTGCTGGCCAAGGCCGACGTGCTGGTGCAGAACCTGGCGCCAGGCGCGGCCGCGCGCATGGGGCTGTCGTTCGAGGCGCTGCATGAGCGGTTCCCGCGGCTTGTCGTCTGCGACATTTCTGGCTATGGCGAGGGCGGCCCTTATGAGAAGAAGAAGGCCTACGATTTGCTGATCCAGAGTGAAGGCGGCTTTCTCTCGGTGACCGGTGGTCCCGGCGAAGAGGAGGTGGCCAAGGCCGGTTGTTCGATCGCCGACATCGCCGCAGGCATGTACGCCTACACCGGCGTGCTGTCGGCGCTGATGCTGCGTGACAAGACCGGCGTGGGTAGCCGCATCGATGTGTCGATGCTCGAAAGCCTGGTGGAGTGGATGGGCTATCCCATGTACTACGCCTACAACGGCGCACCGCCACCGGCGCGGGCCGGGGCTTCGCACTCGACCATCTACCCCTACGGGCCGTTTCCCACGGGCGATGGCGGAACGGTCATGCTGGGCCTGCAGAACGAGCGGGAATGGGCGCTGTTCTGCGAGAAGGTCCTGCTCGACAAGGCCTTGGCCCAGGACGAACGTTTTTCGGCCAACGCCAGGCGCTCGGAAAACCGCGAGGTACTGCGGCAAATCATCGTCGACGGTTTCGCCACGCTGTCCGTGGACCAGGTGGTAGCGCGGCTTGAGGACGCGCAGATCGCCAACGCGCGGGTCAATGACATGCACGGCGTATGGGAGCACCCGCAACTCAAGGCACGCGACCGCTGGCGCGCAGTGGACAGCCCGTCCGGCACGCTGCCGGCGCTGCTGCCGCCGGCCAGCAACACCGCTTTCACGCCGCGCATGGACGGCGTGCCGGCCCTGGGCCAGCACACCGGCAGCATCCTTGCCGAGTTGGGGGTCTCGGCGGATGAACAGGCGCGGCTAGCCGCAGCCGGGGTGGTCTGATCCCCCAGGAAGTGATCGCGGATACCACGGCGCGGCAGCGCAAGCATTTTTAGACCCAGAACTCGAGGAACCTTCTACCATGTGCCGATCCATCGTCCGCTCCGCGCTGTTCGTGCCTGGCAGTCGACCCGAGCGTTTCGCCAAGGCTTTGGCCGCTGGCGCCGATGCGGTCATCGTCGATTTCGAGGATGCCGTGGAGCCGTCGCTCAAGCGCCAGGCGCGCGATAACCTCGCGGCCTTCTTGCAGGAGGCCCCAGAGGTCTCGGTCTGGGTGCGCGTGAATGCGCCGGAGCATGCCGAGCATGCCGCGGACGTGGCGTTCTGCGCGCAACAGCCAGGCGTCGCCGGGATTTTGCTGCCCAAGGTTGAGACAGCCGCGCAGGTGGCGACCGCCTGGCAGGCCGGCAAGCCCATCTGGCCGATCATCGAAAGCGCCAAAGGCCTGCTGGCGCTGGAGCCGATTGCCCATGCCGAAGGCGTCGAGCGCTTGTCGTTCGGCAGCCTCGACCTGGCGCTGGATCTGAACCTGAACAGCGGCACTGCCAGCGCTGATCTGTTTCTCGACCAAGCGCGCATGTCCGTGCAACTGCACTCGCGCGGCGCCGACCTGCTGCCGCCGTTGGATGGCGTGTTTCCAGCGATCAGCGATGCCGACGGGCTGCAGCGAGCGATTCGGCATGCCAGTAATCTGGGGTATGGTGGCGCGCTGTGCATTCATCCTAAGCAGGTGGACGTCATCCATGCGGCGCTGGCGCCCAGTGCGCACGATTTGCAGTGGGCGCGCAAGGTGGTAGCCGGTAGCGAGGCCGCCAACGGCGCGGGTGCGTTTCAGCTGGACGGACAGATGGTGGACGCGCCAGTGTTGCTGCGTGCGCAGCGGATGTTGGCCCTGGCCGCGAGCTGACGCCATGGAAAGGATCAGCGTTCAGCATTGCCGAACGCTGGCTTACACAAAAGCTAATTCTCGAAACGCAGCCAATTAGCCCATCTTAAAAAAAGTTGGAAACGCTTCTGAGCTACCTTTACTAGGGTGGCTTGAAACGGCCCTCAGAGGCTGGAACTCCTTACAACAATAAAAAGGTGACACCGATGTTGAAGCTGACCAAAGCGCTGTTCTGCGCCGCCGCCGTCTCCATGGCAAGCCTGGCCCAGGCGGCCGACCCCATTGTCATCAAGTTCGCCCACGTGGTCGCGGACAACACGCCCAAAGGCCAGGGCGCATTGATGTTCCAGAAAATGGTCGCCGCCGACCCGCAACTCAAGGACAAGGTGAAAGTAGAGGTGTACCCGAACTCGTCGCTGTTCGGGGATGGCAAGGAAATGGAAGCGTTGTTGCTGGGTGATGTGCAGATGCTGGCGCCGTCGCTGGCCAAGTTCGAGCACTACACCAAGCAGGTGCAGATCTTCGACCTGCCCTTCCTGTTCGACGACCTGGCCGCCGTCGACCGCTTCCAGCAAGGCCCGCAGGGTAAGGCACTGCTCACCTCGATGGATGACAAGGGCATTCATGGCCTGGCTTACTGGCACAACGGCCTCAAGCAGCTCTCGTCCAACAAGAAAGTGGTCCTGCCCAAGGATGCCCGAGGCCTGAAGTTCCGCGTCCAAGCCTCCAGCGTGCTGGAAGAGCAGTTCAGGGCGATTCGCGCCAACCCGCGCAAGATGAGCTTCGCCGAAGTCTATCAAGGGCTGCAGACTGGCACCGTCAACGGTACCGAGAACACCTGGTCCAACTACGAAAGCCAGAAAGTGCACGAGGTCCAGCCGTTCTTCACCGAAACCAACCATGGTCTGATCGACTACATGGTCATCACCAACTCCAAGTTCTGGAACGGTCTGCCCGAGGATGTCCGCGGCAAACTGCAACAGATCATCGATGAGGTCACCGTAGAGGTGAACAAGCAGGCTGAAGCCTTGAACCAGGCGTCCCGGCAGAAGATCATCGACGCCAAGACCAGCCAAATCAGCCCGCTGACCCCTGAGCAGCGCGAAGAATGGCGCAAAGCCATGCGCCCGGTCTGGGACAAGTTCTCTGATCAAATTGGCGCCGACCTGATCAAGGCTGCCGAGGCATCGAACAAAGCGTCCTGAGGGCAAGCCTTCATCTGTCCGGCAGTGCGTGAGCGTCGCCACCCGTCCCAGGGTGGCGACCCCTCGACGTTCGGAGAGTACTTATGCAATCGCTCAGGCGAGTCTGGGAGCATTTAGAAGAGGGGATGAATACCTTCTTGCTTGATGCCATGACGCGGGTGTCAACGCCGCAGGGAACATCAAGCGGGCACGCTGAACGCATCCCGCAAGGGCTAGCGGCGCTTCCTAAGCGCGATCGCCACCGGTTCAGCGACACAGGCCTTGCCATGGCCCGCAGTCTGCTTGCAGGGCACCACGCAACGTCGTCCCATTCTTCGCTTCGCAACCGCTTCATTGAGGGAGATACCCATGCACGCTATCGCTCGTGTCTGGAACCGCGTGGAAGAAATACTCGTGGCCTTCCTGCTGGCAGGCATGACCCTGGTCACCTTTTCGTACGTGGTGTTCAACAACCTTTATAGCGTTTTCTACTCCTTGGGTGATTCGCTGCCTTTTGCCAACGACTTCATGTTCAGCATCGGCGACGGCATCCTCTTCATTGCCCAGGAAATGACCTGGAGCGTGGCGCTGACCAAGGCCATGTTTGGCTGGCTGATTTTCGTCGGCCTGCCCTGGGGCGTACGCATCGGCGCACACATCGGCGTCGACTTGTTGGTGCGCCTCTTCAGGCCCGCGCTGCAACGTGCCGTGGCGATTCTCGCGCTGCTGATCTGCCTGGGTTACTGCGCACTGATGGCCATCTCCAGCGAGCAGTGGGTCGCCACCCTGTTCACCGCCGGCATCGGCGCCGAAGACCTCGACCGCTTCGGTATCAAGCAGTGGCACATCGTGATCATCGTACCGATCAGCTTTGCCTTGATGTTCCTGCGGTTCTTGCAGGTATTGGTGAGCGTCATACAGGGCAGGCAACTGGGCTTTGGCGGCCACGGCGAAGCCGAAGATGCTGTGAAGCTGGCAGAAGAGACCAAGGCCCAGGAGGCTAAACGATGACCATCGCGTTCCTGTTCGTCGCCCTGTTCGTGCTGATGTTCATCGGCATCCCGATTGCGATTTCCCTCGGCCTTTCCGGGGCCATGACCATTCTGTTCTTCAGCAGCGATTCGGTACGGTCGCTGGCGATCAAGCTGTTCGAGACCAGTGAGCATTACACCCTGCTGGCGATACCTTTCTTCCTGCTGTCCGGTGCGTTCATGACCACCGGCGGCGTGGCCCGTCGCCTGATCGATTTCGCCAACGCCTGCGTCGGCCATATCAGGGGTGGCCTGGCCATCGCTGCAATCCTGGCGTGCATGCTGTTCGCGGCCCTGTGCGGTTCGTCTCCGGCGACGGTCGCCGCGGTCGGTTCGATCGTCATCGCCGGCATGGTGCGCTCGGGTTACAAGAAGGAATTCGCCGCCGGCATCGTGTGCAACGCCGGTACCCTCGGCATTCTGATCCCGCCGTCAATCGTCATGGTGGTCTACGCCACGGCAACCGAGACCTCGGTGGGCAAGCTGTTCATGGCCGGTGTGATACCGGGCTTGCTCCTGGGTGTGGTCCTGATGATCACCATCTACATCATCGCCCGCGTGAAGAACATGCCGTCGCTGCCGCGCGCCTCGTTCAGGCAAGTCCTCGAGTCCGGGCGCAAGGCCGGGTGGGGGCTGCTGCTGCTCGTGATCATCCTGGGCGGCATCTATTCGGGCATGTTTACCCCGACCGAAGCAGCAGCGGTGGCGGCGGTATACGCAGCCTTCGTCGCGATCTTCATCTACAAGGACATGACGCTGCGCCAGTGCCCACGGGTTCTCATCGAAGCCGGCAAGCTGAGCGTGGTACTGATGTTCATCATCGCCAACGCCATGCTCTTCGCCCACGTATTGACCACCGAGCAGATACCGCAATCGATCACGGCCTGGGTGGTAGAGCAAGGCTTCAGCCCGATCGAGTTCCTGCTGGTGGTGAACGTCGTGTTACTGATTGCGGGCACCTTCATGGAGCCTTCCGCGATCATCCTGATCCTGGCACCGATCCTGTTCCCCATCGCCATGCAATTGGGGATCGATCCGATCCACTTGGGCATTATCATGGTGGTCAACATGGAAATCGGCCTGATCACCCCGCCGACCGGCCTGAACCTGTTCGTCACCTCGGCCGTCACCGGCTTGCCGCTGATCCGAGTGGTGCGTGCCGTTTCGCCCTGGCTGTTGGTGATGCTGGCGTTCCTGGTGCTGGTGACCTATGTGCCGTACGTTTCCCTGGCGTTGCCGCACTGGTTGGGGATGAGCTGACGTTGAGGGGGGATGCCTGCGAGGGCATCCCCATCGATGCAAGGGTGTCTGGGCTTCTCATAGGGGAGCCCAGAGATTTCTGGGCGTATGGAGCGACCAAACGAATATCCCAGACACAAGAAAGCCCGCACTAGGCGGGCTTCTTGAGTTGTTTACAGACTTCATCAGAACTCTATAAACAGGTACTTGGTGGCTACACAGGGACTTGAACCCCGGACCCCAGCATTATGAATGCTATGCTCTAACCAACTGAGCTATGTAGCCAAGTGGCGCGCATTATTCCCCTGAAACGTCACCCTGTCAACACCCCCAATCAAAAAAATTCAACGCACGATCAAACGCTTAGCCCTGAGAGGGATCAACGGACGATCAGCGCCTGGCCGAGCACGTCGTGTATCTTCAGGTTCTGCGCGCGAGCCAGGGCGTCCAGGCTGTCGGTCGGGCGATCGAGGTTAAAGTCGCCGGTGACGCGGCGATGGCCAATCTGCTCGTCCAGTAGCCAGACGCGCTTGCCCTGGTAGCCGGCCAGCTGGGTGATGACGTCGCGCAGGGGCGCGTCCTTGACCTGCAGATGGCCAGTGCGCCATGCGGAGCGGGTCTGGCCATCGATCCGTGCCACGGCATCCATGCGCAGATCATTGAAGGTGATGCGTTCGCCAGCCGACAGCAGCCACTCGTTACCCTGGCTACTGATCGCCGCCTTGCCGCTGAGCACCACCAGCTCGTCGCGGTCGGCGCCGCGGGCGAGCATCAGCCGGGTACCATAGACCTGGACGTGGGCATCGCCGATCTGTACCTCCATCGGGCGGCCATCGAGCATGACTTCCAGGTAGACCTGCCCCTGAACCAGCTGCAGGTGGCGGGTGCGACCGCGCAGGTCGACGTTCACCGCGCTGGCGCTGTCCAGGTGCAAGGTGGAGCCATCCGGCAGACGTACCGAGCGCCGCTCGCCGGGTTGCGTGTGCAGTTCGCAGGCGAGTCGCTGCAGCAGCGGCCAGTAGAAGACCAGCAAGCCTGCCAACAGCAGCAAAAAAACGCCTGCTACCCGCTTGCCGGCATGGCTGCGCACGGCCTTGAGTGGACGGGGCCGTAGCCGGGGCGCGGGCGGCTTGAGCTGCCGCCAGTACACTTCGATTGCGGCGTAGGCGAGGGCGTTTTGCGGCTCCTGGCGCCAGGCTTCGAAGGCCTGACGTTGACTGGCCGTGCAAGTGGGCTGGCGCAGGCGCGAAAACCACGCCAGTGCCTCCTGTTCTGGGTCGCTGGGGGCAAGGTCTTGCAAGGCGGGCATCGGGCTCATGGCAATCAGTCAGCTCGCAGGGGCGGTGGATTCGCCCAATGATTACGGGTTACTGAACTTTGGATGCTAAATATATTGAGAACCATTTTCAAGTACGCAGAAGACAGTCGGTAAAAACAATGGCAATGTATCGAGTTGTTTCCTAATAATTGGATCCCGATACCGCGGACGGATGTTTACCTCATGGCCATCAGCAGTACCCAGA
>JAEWGL010000099.1 GCA_023388335.1 Pseudomonadota bacterium
GCGCACTTCCTTGCCGCGCTCGAGGATGATCGGCCGCAAGCCCATCTGCGCCAACAAAAGGCCCGCGAAGATCCCGCAGGGGCCGAAGCCAACCACGATCGGCCGCGCTTGAAGGCCGGCCGGCGCCTGGCCCACGTACTTGTAGCTGACGTCGGGCGCGAGGTTGACGTTGCGGTCGTCGGCGAAGGTGCGCAGCAGCTGCGCCTCGTTGCTCACCTGCAGGTCGATGGTATAGATGAACAGCATCTCGCTGTTCTTCTTGCGCGCGTCGTAGCTGCGCTTGAACAGGGTGAAGTCGATCAGCTGGTCATCGGCGATGCCCAGGCGCTGCACGATGGCCTCGCGCAGGGCTTCGTCGGGGTGATCCAGTGGCAGCTTAAGTTCGGTGATTCGTAGCATGGCAGGGTCCAGTATCCCGGCCATGGGCGGCCGGCGGCTTTACACAAACCGCCAAGTATAAGCCGTTCGTGGCCCTTTCAGGCAGCACAAACGCCTGCCGATGATCACTCGGCCCGCGAACCGCCGTAATAGCCGCAACCGCGCAGGGTCTGGCCATCGATGCGTAGCTCGGCGCTCAGGTGCTGCACCGCGCCGGTGGCGCTGTCGACGCAACGTTGCGGCGCTACCCACAGTTCGATGCGCTGGTTGTTGGCTTCGCTGCTCAGACTCAGGCCACCGCCGGGCATCTGTTCTTCGAGGTAGGGCAGGGGCAGTGGGGGTTGACCGACCCGGTTGAGCACCAGGCCTTTGCCGCTGGCCTTGATGTCCCACTCCGGCTCATGGCCGCTGGCGCGCAGGGTGAGCTGCTTGAAGTTCGGATCGCTGCAGGCCCTGGCCGACGGCTCGATGCGATACAGGCGCTGCACGTTCAGTTGTCCATCGCTGGCGGCCGTGGTGCTGCCGGACAGCGCGCCGCGCACGTCGGCGAACAGGGTGTCCCGGGCGTCATCGGCGAGGTTTGTGGCTTCCTGCAGTACACCGGTGCTGCCGCTGTCGTTGACCACGAAGCGGCGACTCTCGTTGCATGGCTTGAACAGCAGCTGGCCGCCGGCGGCGCTCAGTTCGCCCTGCATTCGCGTGGTGCCGATGTTCGGGTCGACGGGTTTGTCCGCCAGCATCTGGCACCCGCCGAGCAGGGGCAGCAGGGCGGCGAGCAACAGGGGAGGGGTGACGCGCATCGTACAGACTCCAGGCGTTCCAGCGAAATAGATGTCGCCACGTTACTCAGGCTGGCGCTGGATCACAAGGCTTGCTCCCGCTCCGTCCTCATGCAGTCTCTGGACATGCACCAGGCCGTTTCGCGGCCAAGCCCGCTGCCACAGGTCCGGCGTTGGCCGTGATCGGGTGAACGGCCGAAACTGGGCCCTGTGGGAGCGGCAGTTCGGCGCTCCGATTTACTCGCGAAGCGCCGCGCAAGACACCCCAGCAGTCCAGAAAAAAAGGCCCGAAGGCCTTTTTTCCACTCCGCGCTGATCAACCGCCCAGATAAGCGTCCCGAACCTTCGGATCGGTAAGCAGCGATTCACCGGTGCCTTGCATGACAACATGACCGTTTTCCAGCACGTAGGCTCGGTCGGCGATCTTCAGCGCCTGGTTGGCGTTCTGTTCGACCAGGAACACTGTCACGCCATCGCGGCGCAGTTGCTCGATGATGTCGAAGATCTGCTGGATGATGATCGGCGCCAGGCCCAGCGAGGGCTCGTCTAGCAGCAGCAGCTTGGGCTTGCTCATCAGCGCCCGGCCGATGGCGAGCATCTGCTGCTCGCCGCCGGACATGGTGCCACCGCGCTGGTTATAGCGCTCCTTGAGCCGCGGGAACAACTGCAGGACTTTATCCAGCTGCGTCTGATAGTCACCCTTGTCGGTGAAGAAACCGCCCATGGCCAGGTTCTCTTCCACGGTCAGGCGGGCGAACACGCGGCGGCCCTCGGGAACCACCGCGATGCTCTTGCGCATGATGTGCGAGGAAGGCTGGCCGACCAGTTCTTCGCCCAGGTAGCGGATGCTGCCGCTGTGGGCCTGGGGCGAACCACAGAGGGTCATCAGCAGGGTCGACTTGCCGGCACCGTTGGCGCCGATCAGGGTGACGATCTCGCCTTGGCGGATCTCGACGTTGACGCTGTGCAGCGCCTGGATCTTGCCGTAGAAGGTGGAGACGTTTTCGAACTGCAGCATTACGCTTCCCCCAGGTAGGCTTTGATCACGTCAGGGTTGTCGCGGATCTGATCCGGCGTGCCATCTGCCAGCGGCGTGCCTTGGTTAATCACCACGATGTGGTCGGAAATACTCATCACCAGCTTCATGTCGTGCTCGATCAGCAGCACGGTCACGTTGTGCTCCTGGCGCAGGTAGGAGATCAGTGCCTTGAGGTCTTCGGTCTCCCTTGGGTTGAGGCCGGCGGCCGGTTCGTCGAGCATGATGATGCGCGGGCGCGTCATCATGCAGCGGGCAATTTCCAGGCGCCGTTGCTGGCCGTAGGCCAAGGTGCCGGCGGTACGGTTGGCGAACTCGGTCAGGTTGACCTTCTCCAGCCAGTACTGCGCCCGCTCCATGGCCTCGCGTTCGCTGCGCCGGTAGGCCGGGGTCTTGAACAGGCCGGCGAAGAAGTTGGTGTTGATGTGACGGTGCTGGGCGATCAGCAGGTTTTCCAGCGCGGTCATCTCCTTGAACAGGCGCACGTTCTGGAAGGTCCGCACCACGCCCTTGCGGGCGATCTGGTGACCGGCCAGGCCTTGGATCGGCTGGCCGTCGAGCAGGATGGTGCCGCCGCTGGGCTTGTAGAAGCCGGTCAGGCAGTTGAACACCGTGGTCTTGCCGGCGCCGTTCGGGCCGATCAACGCCACCACTTGTTTTTCCTTGACGGTCAGGGCCACGCCGTTGACCGCCAACAAGCCGCCGAAGCGCATGCTCAGGCCGCTGACTTGCAGAATTTCGCGGCTCATCGACGCAGCTCCATATGTGGGCGTTGCATAGGCAGCAGGCCTTGCGGACGCCAGATCATCATCAACACCATCAGCGCGCCGAACATCAGCATGCGGTACTCGCTGAACTCACGCATGAGCTCGGGCAACAGGATCATCACGATGGCCGCGAGGATCACGCCCAATTGCGAGCCCATGCCGCCAAGCACGACGATGGCGAGGATGATCGCCGATTCGATGAAGGTGAACGATTCCGGGGTTACCAGGCCCTGGCGCGCGGCGAAGAAACTGCCGGCGAAACCGGCGAAGCTGGCACCGAGGGTGAAGGCCGACAGCTTGATCACGGTCGGGTTCAGGCCCAGGGCACGGCAGGCGATCTCGTCTTCGCGCAGCGCTTCCCACGCGCGGCCGATCGGCATGCGCAGCAGGCGGTTGATCACGAACAGGGCGAGCAGCGCCAACAGCAGGGCAACCAGGTAGAGGAAGATGACCTTGTTGATCGAGTTGTACGGCAGGCCGAAGAACTCGTGGAAGGTCTGCATCCCTTCGGCAGCGCGACGTTCGAAGGTCAGGCCGAAGAAGGTCGGCTTCTCGATGTTGCTGATGCCGTTGGGACCGCCAGTGAGGCTGGTCAGGTTGCGCAGGAACAGCCGGATGATCTCGCCGAAGCCCAGGGTCACGATCGCCAGGTAGTCACCACGCAGGCGCAGCACCGGGAAACCGAGCAGGAAGCCGAAGGTAGCCGCCATCAGGCCGGCAATCGGCAGGCAGATCCAGAAGCTCAGGCCGTAGTAATGCGACAGCAGGGCATAGCTGTAGGCGCCGACGGCATAGAAACCGACATAACCCAGGTCGAGCAGCCCCGCCAGGCCCACCACGATGTTCAGGCCCAGGCCCAGCAACACGTAGATCAGGATCAGGGTGGCGATGTCGACCGCGCCGCGCGAGCCGAAGAACGGCCACACCAGGGCGACCATGATCAGGCCGAGGATGATCCAGCGCTGGGTGCGCGGGAGTGTCAGGAAGTTACTCATCGCCGGCGAGATCAACTTGCGTTCCGAGCGATTGCGCACCACCGCGCTCCACTGCTTGTCGAACAGCACACGCAGGAACATCAGCACCGAACAGACCGCGATCACCGTCAGGGTGAACGGCCCCTGGCTGTGCACGATCAAGTTGATGCCGTCGATGCTGAGCTTCAAGCCCAGCACGGGAAAGGCCACGGCCCAGACCAGCAAGGCGCTGAAGAACGCCTGTTTGATATTTCTGTTCATACTTTTTCAACCTCCGGACGGCCCAGGATGCCGGTCGGCCGGAACAACAACACCAATACCAATAGGCCGAATGCCACCACGTCCTTGTACTGGTCGCCGAAGATATCGGCGCCGAACGCTTCGGCCACCCCCAGCACCAGACCACCGAGCATGGCGCCCGGAATGCTGCCGATGCCGCCCAGTACTGCCGCGGTGAACGCCTTCAGGCCTACCAGGAAGCCGGCGTTGGGGTTGATCACCCCGTATTGCATGCTCAGCAGCACGGCCGCCACAGCCGCCAGGGCGGCACCGATGACGAAGGTCAGGGCGATGATGTTGTTGGTGTTGATGCCAAGCAGGTTGGCCATCTTGAGGTCCTCGGCGCAGGCGCGGCAAGCGCGGCCCAGGCGGGAGCGGGAGATGAACAAGGTCAGGCCAGCCATGGCTAACAGGGTGACCACGAATACCAGAATCTGCATGTAGGAAATCAGGACCTCCTCCGCGCCGCCCGGACCGAAGGAGATGCTCCCCGGGATCAGGTTGGGAATGGATTTGTCCTTGGAGTCCTGCGACAGCAGTACGGTGTTTTGCAGGAAGATCGACATGCCGATGGCGGAAATCAGCGGGATCAAGCGGTTGCTATTGCGCAGGGGGCGGTAGGCAACCCGTTCGATGCTGTAGCCATAGGCACTGGTCACGAAGATCGTCGCGACAAAGGCGACGGTCATCAGTATCGGCAGTGATTCGATACCCATCATGGCCAACCCGGCAAGGGCGATGAAGGCCACGTAGGAACCGATCATGTACACCTCGCCATGGGCGAAGTTGATCATTCCAATGATGCCGTAAACCATTGTGTAGCCAATGGCTATCAAGGCATAGGTGCTGCCAATGGTCAGGCCATTAACCAGCTGTTGGAAGAAGTGGTAGATCTCAGGCATTACAGCGCTCCTAAAAACCTGAAGTGCATTCGCTGGCGGGTGATGAACCCGGCCCGGCGTGGTGGTCTTGGACCACTTCGACAAGGCACGGCCAGGGAACCGCGGGTGACGGTTTTAAGATTTTCAGGTGAACCTGCTCCCGGATCGCGGGAATCCAGGTCCATGAACCTCGTAAAACAAAGCCCACTGCTCGCACAGTGGGCTTTCGGTCAGCTAGTTGGACGCAATTACTGAGGGGAAACTTCGGTTTTAGGTTTGCCGAAATGCCATTCGTAGACCACGAACTTGAAGTCTTTCAGGTCGCCGTTCTCGTCGTACGCCAGGTCGCCGGTTGGCGTCTTGAAGGTGCCGGCGTGGATGGCCGCGGCCACCTTGTCGGTGTCTTCGGACTTGGCCGCCTTGATGCCCTCGGCGATCAGCGCGACGGCGGAGTAGGCCGGGAACACGAACGGACCGCTCGGGTCTTTACCATCGGCCTTGATGGCGTCAACGATTGCCTTGTTCTCAGGTTCCGCGTCGAAGGACTTGGGCAGGGTCACCAGCAGGCCTTCGGAAGCTTTCTGGGCGATCTGCGAGATGGAGTCGTTGCCGACGCCTTCAGGGCCCATGAACTTGGCGTTCAGGCCTTTTTCCTGGGCTTGGCGCAGGATCAGGCCCAGCTCTGGGTGGTAGCCGCCGTAGTAGACGAAGTCGACGTTGTTCTGCTTGAGCTTCTGGATGATCGAGGAGAAGTCCTTGTCACCCGCGTTCAGGCCTTCGAAGACGGCCACCTTGGTGCCTTTGCCTTCCAGGGTCTGCTTGACCGCGGTGGCGATGCCCTCACCGTATTGCTGCTTGTCGTGCAGGACCGCTACGACCTTGGGCTTGACGTGATCGGCGATGTAGTTGCCAGCGGCCGGGCCTTGGGCGCTGTCCAGGCCGATGGTGCGGAAGATCAGCTTGTAGCCACGCGCGGTGATTTCCGGGCTGGTGGCGGCGGGGGTGATCATGATCACGCCTTCGTCTTCATAGATGTCGGACGCAGGCTGGGTGGAGCTGGAGCATAGGTGGCCAATCACGAACTTGACGCCATCGTTGACCACTTTGTTGGCGACTGCCACGGCCTGTTTCGGGTCGCATGCGTCGTCGTATTCCCTGGCTTCAAGCATTTTGCCATCGACGCCGCCCTTGGCGTTGATGTCCTTGATGGCCTGTTTAGCGCCGATGAACTGCATGTCGCCGTACTGAGTGACCGGTCCGGTCTTGGGGCCGGCGATGCCAATCTTGATGGTGTCGGCGGCAAACGAATGGCTGGCAACCCCGGCCAGTACCATTGCGGCGAACAGCTTGGAAATCTTGATCATAGTGCTCCACTCATTCTGTTGTAATTCTTATAGTCCTGGCGCCCAGGGCTACAGACCGGGCAGGGTGACGACTTGGCTACGCCAACGCCGCAACCCCACCTTCCCCCGGAATAGCTCCCGGTAACTGTACCGGTACAGTGTAGAGCGCGGCTCGCGCGCTTGAAAAGCGGGTCTATTGTGCCCTTTCCGAGGGGTGTCGCCTGGTCGACATAAAGATACAAAAAAGCGCCAGCAAATTGCCTCCATGCCTGGCAATTCCCCAGCTTTGTGGCTTCTATCGACCAATTACATATTTGAAACCGGGTTTTTCTGCAAAAATGGCAGCCTTTTTTGTGACCGAATTTTTGCGGTAGGAACCCATGACTGATCAAGCAAGCACCCTCTATGCCAAACTGCTCGGCGAGACAGCAATCATCGAGTGGAAAGCCTTGGAGCGTTTTTGGGCCAAGGGTGACCTGATTTGGGTCGACCCCAGCCTGGACCTGATCACGGTCGCTCAGGCGATGGCCGAGAACAATGGCCAAAGCGTCGGTAACTGGCGTAATGCTGGCACCGTCGCCGCGGTCACCGCAGAGCAGGCCCTTGACCTGCAGCAGCGCGATCCGCAGATCTGGGCGGTGGTGGTTTCGCCGTTCATCGTGATACAGGAGAAGAAAGCGCCCTGACGATGCGCGTTTAGGGTGCGTGAAATTGCACAGGGTACCGATCTGGTGCTTGCGGTCGTGCAGTGGGGGTGGCTGTTGGTAACAGTCGGTCGGCGCTGGAGAGCGCCGGTAACAGTTCTGCCTCGCGATGATTTGAGTGACAGTCCTCTATCTGGAGTCGTATATGAACACTGTGTTGCCTTCGCTGGGTTTTGCCGGAATCGGCCTGATGGGTTTGCCGATGTGTCGGCGGCTGTTGGCGGCGGGATATCCGCTGACAGTATGGAACCGCAGCCCGGACAAATGCGCCGCACTGGTCGAGGCTGGCGCGCGCCTGGCCGCCAGCCCCGCCGACCTGTGTCAGGACACCGACCTGATATTGCTGTGCCTTGCCGACACGGCGGTGGTCCGCGAGGTGGTTTTTGGCGAGGCGGGCATCGCCCAGGGCGCCCGCGCCGGGCAACTGCTGGTGGATTTCTCCAGCCTGGAGCCCACAGCGACACGTGAGATGGCCGCGGAATTGGCCGCGCTATGCGGCATGGCTTGGCTGGATGCGCCGGTATCAGGCGGAACCCCGGGTGCCGAAGCGGGCACTCTGGCGATCATGGTGGGTGGCGATGCCGCTGACCTCGAACGGGTGCGTCCCGTACTGCTGACCCTGGGCCAGCGGGTCACGCACATGGGCGGCGTAGGGGCGGGGCAAGTGACCAAGGCCTGCAACCAGATGATCGTCGCCTGCAATGCGCTGGTGATTGCCGAGGTCGTGGCCCTGGCCGAGCAGTCCGGGGTTGACGCCAGCCTGATCGCCGAGGCGCTGGCCGGCGGCTTCGCCGACTCGAAACCCTTGCAGATCCTCGCCCCGCAAATGGCTCAGAGCTGCTTCGAGCCGATCAAGTGGCATGTGCGGACCTTGCTCAAGGATCTCGACACGGCCGTGAAGTTTTCCCGCGAACAAGGTTCTGCAATTCCACTCAGTGGCCTCGCTGCGCAATTGATGCGCTTGCATGGCAGTCAGGGGAATCTGCAAAGGGACCCGGCAACCCTGGTGCAGTTGTATCGCAACAAGGCATGAGCTCGCCGATGCCCTCGGCTTGCCGACGATTGAGGCGCTCCAGCACGAGGCGCAGCTCTGCCAGCGGCACGGGGTGGCTGAGCAGGTAGCCCTGCAGGTAGTCGCAACCATGGGCGGCGAGGAATTGGTATTGCTCGACGGTCTCGACCCCTTCGCTAACCACCTGCAGGTGCAAGGTCTGGGCCATGATGATGATGGCCTGGATGATCTCGCGGTCTTTCTGGCAGCCCGGTACGTCCTGGATGAAAGACCGGTCTATCTTCAGCACGTCCAGCGGCAGGCGCTTGAGGTAGGCCAGCGATGAATAGCCGGTGCCGAAATCGTCGAGCGACAGCGCTACGCCTAGCGCGCGGATGCGCTTGAGCAGGTTGACGGTGCAGGGAAGGTCACCCATCAGCGCGTTTTCCGTCACCTCCAGCTCCAGCTGCCATGCGCCAAGTCCGGAATGGAACAGCGTCGATCGCACTTCGCAAGGCAGCTCTTCACGGCCCAGGGTCAGTGCCGAGCAGTTCACCGTAACCTTCAGGCCGCTGAAGCCGCGACGGCTCAGCTGGGCCAGGTCATCGCACGCACGGCGCAGTACCCACAGGTCCAGCTCGGCGATCAGGCCGTTGGCCTCGGCAATGCCGATGAAACGGTCCGGGCTGAGTAATCCGTGTTGCGGATGTTGCCAACGCACCAAGGCTTCTAGCTTGGCTACCTGGCCGTTGTGCAGGTCGAAGATCGGCTGGTAGTGAACGCACAGACCATGCTCCTCGAGCAAGGCGACGCGCAGTTCCTCTTCCAGTTGCAGTGCCAGGGTGGCGCGGGCCTTGAGCGTGTCGTTGAAGAAGTTCAGGCTATTGCGGCCGTTACCCTTGGATTGGTACAGCGCTAGGTCAGCGTTCTTCAGCAGTTCTTCGCTGCTGCGCCCGTCATCGGGAAAGACGCTGATGCCAATGCTGGTGGTCATGACCATGCGCCGACCGGCCAGGTCGATAGGATCCTTCATCCGGTGCAGGATGCGCAGGGCCAGCTGGCGTGCCTCGTCACGGTTGTTGAGGCTGGTGAGCACGCAGAATTCGTCGCCGCCAAAACGCGCTACCACATCCTGGCTGCGGGTGGCGGCCTTGATGTGCGCGGCGATTACCTTGAGCAACTCATCGCCAGCGTCATGCCCAAGGCTGTCGTTGATCCGCTTGAAATGGTCGATATCGAGAAACATCACCGCCAGCATGCGCTCGTTGGCGCTATGCTCGGCCAGGCGTTCGGCGAACACCTGGTTAAAGCCGCGACGGTTCACCAGGTTGGTCAAGGCGTCGTAGTGGGCGGCCTGCTGCAGAGAGACGCGGGCCTGGTCCAGTTGGCTGAGGAGTACGTTGACCCGACGCAGGTCGTGCTCCTTGCTTTGCAGCTTCTTGTCCGCCAATGCCGCGCTGATGCTGCTGGCACTGATCAGCAGGGTGATGAAGGCGATGGTCAGGCTCAGTTGCAGGCTGTTGTCGGTGGAGGATAGCTGCAGGGCAGTGGTGGTCGGGATTACCAGGGTCATGGCAGCCATGCCGGTGAAATGGGTACAGATAAGGCCGGCACCCATCAGCAGGCTGGCCGCGTACTTCTTCGCCACGTAGTGGGTGCCGCTGCCGTTGCGCAGGTAACGCGCCAGCAACTGGACCACCAGGCTGGTGGCGATGGCCAGTCCCAGCGAAGCCAGCAGCAGTTCGGTCTGGTAGTACTGTTGGGCATCTGTCTGCAGCGCGGCCATGCCAACATAGTGCATGACAGTGATGCCCAGGCCGAGGCCCAAGGAGGCCAGCAGGTAATGGCGAGGGCGCACTTCGCTGCGGTTCAGGGTGTGCAGGGTCAGCCATGCCGCCAGCATGACGATCAGCAGCGAAGCGCCGGTCGACGCGACGTCGTAGTACACCTGGAGCGGTGCCTGAAAGGCCAGCATGCTGATGAAGTGCATCGCCCAGATGCCACCGGCCAGGCACAAAGCGCCGAGTACGCGCCATTGCCGGCGGGCGGCGGGGTGTTCAGTGTGGCTTTGACGCTCGGCCATGCTCAAGGTGGCGAAGCTGCCGACGCAGGCTACGGTATAGGCCAATCCCACCAGAAACGGATTGTGACGGCAGTCGAGAATGATCTGCCCATTCGCCGGCAATTCGGCGAACAATTGCAGTCCCAGCCACTCCATTGAATGCCTCTTCGTCGAGTTTGCACTCGTCCCCAAAAAAGCTAGAGCGGAGACTGTCGCCTGCAGTATAGGGAATTAGCATTAAGCCTGAGGAATTAATGGCACTTTGACTTCTATCATTTAGATATTGGCGTAATCGCCACGGGTTCTAAACGAGTAACGGGGCACGCCACCGCCGAAGCACCGCCCCCAACCCCCGTTTCCGGGAGAGGGGGGCGGCAACTTTGGCGGTGGCGTGCCCCGCAGGTTGCTAGGCTATCAACCCGCGACCAGGACGCGGATCGCCTCCAGGCGCAGGGCTGCTTTTTCCAGCATTGCCAGGCCGTCTTCACGCTGCTTGCGCAGCGCGTCGATTTCGCTGTCGCGCACACTTGGGTTGACGGCTTGCAGGGCGGTCAGGCGCGCCAGCTCTTCATCGGTTTCGGCCGCCAGGCGGCGTTGCGCTTGGGCGACACGCTCTGCATGGCGCGGCAGGACTTTGGCCTCACCGGCGTTGATGCGCCCGGAGAGGACATCGCGCTGGGCCTGGATGAACTTGTTGGCGCTGGCCCGCGGCACGCTCTCAAGCTGGTCGTTGAGCGTTTCGAACGCTACCCGGGACGCCAGGTCGTTGCCATTGGTGTCGAGCAGGCAACGCAGTGCTGCCGGGGGCAGGTAGCGACCCAGTTGCAGGTGACGCGGGGCGACCACTTCGCTGACATACAACAGTTCAAGGAGCACGGTGCCCGGCTTGAGCGCCTTGTTCTTGATCAGCGCCACGGCGGTATTGCCCATCGAGCCGGAGAGCACCAGGTCCATGCCACCCTGGACCATCGGATGCTCCCAGGTGATGAACTGCATGTCTTCGCGCGACAGGGCCTGGCCGCGGTCGTAGGTGATGGTCACCCCTTCGTCGTCGCCCAGCGGGAAACTGGCATCGAGCATTTTTTCGCTGGGCTTGAGGATCAAGGCATTTTCCGAATGGTCTTCGCTGTCGATGCCGAAGGCGTCGAACAGGGTTTCCATGTAGATCGGCAGTGCGAACTGGTCATCCTGCTCCAGGATCGCCTCGACCAATGCCTGGCCTTCGCCAGCGCCGCCGGAGTTGAGCTCCAGCAGACGGTCGCGGCCGCTGTGCAGCTCGGCTTCGAGGCGTTCGCGCTCGCTGCGCGCCTGTTCGACCAGGGCCGTCCAGTCGGCCTCGACGCCGCCCTCGAGCAGTGGCAGCAGACGCGGGCCGAATTGATGCTGCAGGGCATTGCCGGTTGGGCAGGTGGCCAGGAAGGCATTCAGGCCTTCGTGGTACCACTGGAACAGGCGCTCCTGCGGGCTGTCCTGCAGGTAGGGCACGTGCAACTCGATGGTGTGCTTCTGGCCGATCCGGTCGAGGCGGCCGATACGCTGTTCAAGCAAGTCGGGGTGGGCAGGCAGGTCGAACATCACCAGGTGATGGGCGAACTGGAAGTTGCGGCCCTCGCTGCCGATCTCGGAGCAGATCAGTACTTGCGCGCCGAACTCTTCATCGGCGAAGTAAGCCGCGGCGCGGTCACGCTCGAGGATGTTCATGCCTTCATGGAATACCGTGGCCGGAATGCCGGAGCGCACGCGTAGCGCGTCCTCCAGGTCCATGGCGGTCTCGGCATGGGCGCAGATCACCAGCACCTTGGTGCGCTTGAGCATCTTCAGGGTGTCGATCAGCCAGTCGACCCGTGGGTCGAAGCGCCACCAGCGCTCTTCGTCGCTGGTCTCGCCCTGGGCCTGCAGGGCCACCTCCGGGTACAACTCGGCATGCTCGCCAGCTGCCAGGTCCCGGTACTGCTCGGGGTTGGCCAGCGGGTAGGGGTGCAGGTTGCGCTCGGGGAAGCCCTGCACCGCCGCACGGGTGTTGCGGAACAGTACCCGGCCTGTGCCATGGCGATCGAGCAATTCGCGGATCAGCCGCGCGCTGGCCTGGCTGTCACCGTCACTGATCGCCGCAAGCAGGGCCTCACCCTCGGCACCGAGGAAGCCTTCGATGGTGGCGTGGGCTTCGGCCGACAGGCGGCCCTCATCGAGCAGCTCCTGGACGGCTTCAGCAACCGGGCGATAGTGCTCGCTCTCGGCGCGGAAGGCAGCCAGGTCATGGAAACGGTTCGGGTCGAGCAGGCGCAGACGGGCGAAGTGGCTGTCCTGTCCCAATTGCTCGGGGGTGGCGGTCAGCAGCAGGACGCCCGGAATGACCTGCGACAGTTGCTCGACCAACGAGTACTCGGCGCTGGCTTGCTCTTCATGCCAGACCAGGTGGTGCGCCTCGTCGACCACCATCAGGTCCCACCCTGCGGCGAACAGGGCATCCTGGGCCTTCTCGTCCTGGGTCAACCACTCCAGGGCAACCAGCGCCAATTGGGCATCCTCGAACGGGTTGCTGGCGTCGCTCTCGATGAAACGCTCGGCATCGAACAGCGCAACCTGCAGGTTGAAGCGCCGGCGCATTTCCACCAGCCACTGGTGCTGCAGATTTTCCGGGACCAGGATCAGCACGCGACTGGCGCGGCCTGTAAGCAGCTGGCGATGAATCACCAGGCCCGCCTCGATGGTCTTGCCCAGGCCCACTTCGTCGGCCAGCAGGACCCGCGGCGCACTCCGGTCGGCCACTTCGCGGGCGATGTGCAGCTGGTGGGCGATGGGCTGCGCGCGGCAGCCGCCAAGGCCCCAGAGCTGCGACTGCATCTGCTTGCTGGTGTGCTCCAGGGTGTTGTAGCGCAGCGAGAACCAGGACAGCGGGTCGATCTGACCGGCGAACAAGCGGTCGCTGGCCAGGCGAAACTGGATGAAGTTGGACAGCTGGGTCTCGGGCAGGGTCCGCGGCTCGTTCTGGCCATCGAGGCCGTGATAGACCAGCAGCCCTTCGGCGTCCTCGACTTCGCGCACGGTCATTTTCCAGCCCTCGAAGTGAGTGATCTGGTCGCCAGGCGAGAAGCGCACTCGGGTCAGGGGCGCGTTACGCAGGGAATACTGACGGGTGTCGCCAGTGGCCGGGTAGAGCACGGTCAACAAGCGGCCGTCCTGTGCCAGAACGGTCCCAAGGCCGAGCTCGGCTTCGCTGTCGCTGATCCAGCGTTGCCCCGGTTGATACTGCTGCGCCATACTGCCTGACTCCCGCGATGAAAAGCCGACTATCTTAACGGATAGGGCTCTGCAGACCAAAGAGTCTAGTCATTTCATCGACGAAAACCGCCTCTGCCTACGAGGGCCTCGATTCCACATGCCTGCCATGCACCGCTTGTCGAACCTCTCCTTGGCCCTGAGCAGCGTGCTGCTACTGGCCGCCTGCGAACAGAAAAGCTTCGAGACCCTGTCTGCGATCCCGGTCGAACAAATGGAAGCGCTCGGCGTGCAGACGCCAATCAAGAGCGTGCATTTTCGCGATCGCGACGGGGAAGGCTTGCTGGTGCTCAGCCGTACCGACGGCCAGGTCATTGACGCCGACACCGAGCAGGAAGTGGACAAGGTAGTGCTCAAGGCCACCCTGTTTGGACGCAGCGAAGGTCAAGACGCGCTCAAGCCCCGCTGGCAGATCGAGCAGGAAACCACCTGTCCGGGGTTGGATCTGGATGTGGATTTCTACGCCGATGTCAGTGATGTCAGCGACCTGACTCAGGATGGCGTGGCCGAAGTGACGGTGGCCAGCCACGCATTCTGTGGCGGCGGTATCGAGCCACACGCCATCGCCATCGAACTGCACGAGGGCCAGACCAGCCATACCATTACAGGGCAGTCACTGATCAGCCCTTCCGGCGAGGAACCCATTGGCGGCGAGCGCGAGGACAGCGTCTCGTTGAAGCAGGCGCCGCAGGTCGTGCGCGATCATCTGGATGCGGTGTGGGCGGCGGTCTACAAGCGCCCTTGGAGCGAGGCCGGCCCGGCGCTGGACGACGACGCACCCTAACTGCGGTCTATCTCTGTGACGTGCCGCACAAACCCGCGTAGCGACATTCAAGGCGGCTGATGGCAGGCCGATAGACTGGTGACAGGAGATAACCCCATGCTGCCGCCCATCCTTCCCCTCAGCGCTACCCCCGTGACCTCGCAGACCGACCCGGTCAAGTCAGCGCCGAGCGTGCCGCCAGTAGTGCCCATCCAGCCCAGTTCCAGTCAGAGCACCATCAATCTCAAGCAGCAGCGCGATCCGCAAGAGCAGACCCTGCTGCTGCGCGAGGAGCAGCGCCGCCAGCAGCAACGCCGTCAGCCGTCGCAGGATGAACGCTACGACGCGCTGCCTGGCGACGAGCTCAATGCCGACAATACCGTGCCGGTCGCGCCACTGGTCGACGATCAGCCGCGTCAGGGCCTGCTGGTCGATATAGAGGTCTGAGTCCCGGCACTGGCCAGCGAGCGCAGGGCGCTTCATTATAAGAACATCCGTCCGCCCTCGAGCCCGCCATGAGCCAAGACAATCTGATCGACTTCGGCACCGAACGCGCCAAGCGTATCCACGATCTCAAGGAAAAACGCCTCAACGAGGTACGCCAGGCCTTCGAGCAGGCCATGCCGCTGGGCAAGGCCAAGAAGAAAAAGCCCAAGGGCAAGCCCAAGAAGCGCTGAAACTTGACGCAGGTCAAGCCTGCGTCCGCCTCGCGTGCCCGGCCCAGGGCACCATTGACCTCGGTCAATTTCCTCCCTCCCTGTATTGGCTACCTTTGCATCCATCAGACGATGGCAGTGAAGGGGGGCCAACATGTTCTTCGACAACGTGGTTATCGCGGGTGTGATAACGGTCGGGTTGATGGTGACGTTCTTCGCCGGTCTGGGAATTTTCATCTGGAAAGACGCCAGCAGGCGCAAATCGCGCTGATCTTTTCGGATTCACGAGCACGCAAGGCATTTAGGGCGACTTCGGTCGCCCATTTTTTTTGCCTGCGGATTCTGCGGCAGCATCGGCTGGAGGCCTTAGCCACGACGCTCGACAGCCAATGGCTGGCCGAGGTCGAGCGCCGACTGACGGCGCAATTTCCCGGCAAGCACTCAGTAGCCAGTAGGCGGCGCTGCAGCTTCGCGATGAGTCAGGGCCAGGTGGAAGCTGAACAACGTGCCGGCTTCCTGGCTCGACACCACGTCCATGCGCCCGCCGTGGGCCAATGCGATCTGATTGGCGATATACAGTCCCAATCCCAGGCCTTGCTGCGGTATATCGGACAGCGGTCGCGAGAAGGGCTGGAACAGTTGCGCCAGGGTCTGCGCCGGAATCGGATCGCCAAGGTTGTGCACGCCGAGCACGAATACCTGGTCATGGACCCCTGCCATCACCCTCACCGGGCCTTCAGCAGCGCCGTGGGTGAGGGCATTGGCGATCAGATTGGACAACAGTTGAGTGACCCGTTCGCGGTCGCAGGGGATGTCCTTCAGGTTGCCGATGTGCAGCTCGATCCGGCGGTGCGGGTGCACGCGCTGCAGTTCCGAGGCGACATGGCTGAGGGCCTCGCCCAGGTCGGAGCAGGGCTGGATGTTCAAGGTGATCCCGGCGCCAAGGCGTCCACGGGCAAAATCCAGCACGTCACGTACCAGCTGGGTGGCGCGGCGCCCGCAAGTATGGATGTGGCGGGCGACCACCCGGTGCTTCTCATCGTCCAGGCGCTGGGTGAGCAACTCCGCGCCCGCGCAAATGGCGAACAACGGGTTGCGCAGGTCGTGGCCGAGCACGGCGATGAACTGCTCGCGTACCTCGGCCATGGCCCGTTCCTCTATAAGCGCGCGCTCGGTCTGTTGGGCATTTTCCTCGCTCTCGATCTGGATCGACAGCAATCGCGCGAAGGATTCCATCATCGGCAAGATGGCGCTGCCCCGAAGCTGCGCCGGTTGCGGGTCGAGCGCACAGATGGTGCCGAAGAAGCTGCCGTCGGTGCGGAACACCGGGACCGAGATGTAGCTTTCGAACTTGTAAATGCGTGGGGTATGGTGATTGCAGTACAGCGCGTCCTCGCTGGCCTTGTCGATCACGATCATCTGATGCGAGCCGCGGATCTCATGGCACAGGGTGGTGGTCAGCTCGAGCTCACCGCCGACAGCCAGGCCAAATCCCAGGGAGTCGAGCACGGCGCAAGCGGTCCAGCTGCTCTCGGTCACCCGTGCCACCGCAGCAAAGCGCATGCCGGTGGTTTCACAGATGACCTGCAGGATGGCGGGCACGGCGTTGATCCTGCCGATGGTCGCGAGATCGGAAGTGACTGCATGGCTCATGAGTGTGCCGGGCGGGCCTCGGTAAAAGTTCGGAGTGAGGTTCAAGTCTAGCGGCAGCCAGCCAGGAATTGAAAAAAACTTGGCTGGCTGGCGGTGGCTTGCAAGTGGGATCAGGACTGCGCGTTGCCCCTCAGAGGCAGCCGCTCCCGCCTGGCATGCGCATCCTTTACCCTGCATCGACTACGATGCATTCGTATGAGGTTCGACATGCCTCTCACATCCCAGGCCATCTGCAGCGCCGCCGACCCTCTCTCCAAGGGCGTGGTTTAAGCCTAAGGGTGGTAGGGCGCTCAGTCAGGGAATTACTGCGCGGTAAAACTCACCGGCCAAGCACGGGCTAGGGATGTTCATCCTTATGGCGGCCGGTTTTTTTCTGGTGGGGGGAGCGGCCATGCTCATCCAGCAGCTTAGACGGCGGCTTGCCGCTGTCGCTTCGCACCTGGGCGTGGCTGATCAGGGCGAAGATAAAGCTACCACCGATGATATTGCCGCCCAGAGTCGGCAGCGCGAACTCCAGCCAGAACCTGCTCCAGGTCTCATCGCCCGCCCACACCAGGTAGGATACTTCCACCGACCCGACCACAATATGGGTGAAGTCCCCCAGGGCCATGAGGTAGGTGATCAGCACGATGATCCAGATCTTGGCGTGCTCCATCGACGGGATCATCCAGACCATGGTGGCGATCATCCAGCCCGAGACGATGCCCTTGGCGAACATCTGAGTGATGTCATTCTTCATCACCTTGCGGCCGACCTCCAGAAAAGCCACGTCGGTCTTGCTGTCGAAGATCGGCAGTTCAAGCATCACCCAGGCGACCAGCAGGGTACCGGCCAGGTTGCCGAGCAGCACCACTGTCCATAGGCGCAGAAGGCGGCCTGCGTTTAGTAGTGTAGGGGTGGTCATCACCGGTAGGACAGCAGTGAGTGTATTCTCGGTGAACAGTTGCTGCCGGGCCAGGATCACGGCCAAAAAGCCCGCGCTGTAGCCGAGGCTGGCGATCACCTGGCTGCTGTCGCTGTCTGGCAGGCGCGCATGGAGCAGTCCCATCGCCATCAACGAAAGACCCATGGTCAACCCTGCTGCCAAAGCCGACCACCACAGCGCGGCAATCGTGCGTTCCAGTTCCTGGTCGCCCTGGTAGCGGATGATCTCATGCAGCACGGCTGCCCGTGGCGGCTGATGGTGGCTGACCTCTTGTTCTTCATCCGCCGAGAGGCCCGGGGTCTTGCCGTTCTCTGACTCGCTCATGCTCAGGCTCGCTGTAAGGGTGCATTCTCTAGAGATCGACCCGGCTGCAATTAGTTGCTTCATATAGGTAGCGCGCAGTTTTTGAATTTTTTTTCGTTAAGGTGTTGACTCAAAATGGAAATGACGTATTATTCGCCTCCCGCAGCGATGAGTTGCAGGGTGAGTCAGGCGACTCTTGGGGTTGAACGCTTTTCGAAAGAAAAGCAGCTTCGAAAAAACTTCAAAATAAACGCTTGACAGACTTAGAGGAAAGCGTAGAATACGCACCTCGGTTCGGCGAGCCAAGCGCTCCGAACCAACCGCTCTTTAACAATTGAATCAAGCAATTCGTGTGGGTGCTTGTGAGTACGGACTGATAGTCTGCAAGATTATCAGCATCACAAGTGACC
>JAEWGL010000167.1 GCA_023388335.1 Pseudomonadota bacterium
AGCACGCCGATCGGCCGCGCGGTGACCAGGTTGCCGGAGGCAACGCGCAACCGCGAGCCCTGCATGGGCGAGGAAGCCATGTCCATCGACAGACGCGCCTCGATGGCAACGCGCAGGCTGCCGACCGCATCGATCACGCAGTCCAGGGTCGCGGCGTCGGTGATGCGCAGACCATGGTGATAGTGCGGCGTCAGGTCACGAGCGGCGAGGCGCGCCTCGATTTGCGGGCGCGAACCATGCACCAGGACCAGGCGTACGCCCAGGCTGTGTAGCAGCACCAGGTCATGGACGATGTTGCCGAAATTGGGATGCTCGACGCCATCGCCGGGGAGCATGACCACGAAGGTGCAGTCGCGATGAGCATTGATGTAAGGGGACGCATGACGCAACCAATTGACGTATTCGGGCATAACCACTGAGCCTGTAGAAAAGGGAACGAGAAACGGGGAAGCACAGAGCGCTCTGAGGGTTATCGTCGGAACAGGTTGGGCGTCACGCGCACTCTCCTTATGTGAGAACGTTTTGCCTCAGCGGGCAATTACCGGGCTGAGGCAATAGTGTTGGATAAACTCACGCAATAGACGCACGGTAGGATCGATACGTGACATTTCGAGGTATTCGCCGGGCTGGTGGGCGCAGGCGATATCCCCGGGGCCCAGCACCAGGGTCTCGCAACCCATACGCTGAAAATACGGCGCTTCGGTGGCAAAGGCCACGGCTTCGGCGCGATGACCGGTGAGACGCTCGGCGAGCTGCACCAGTTCCGCATCGCCAGCCTGTTCGAACGCGGGGGCCTCGGGAAACAGGGGCGCGTAGTCGATCCGTACCTGATGCTGCTCGGCCAGCGGCGCGAGTTTCTGGCGGATGGCCGCACGCAGCTGCTCGGCGTCCATCCCAGGCAGCGGGCGCAGGTCGAACTCCAGGGCACACTGGCCACAGATACGGTTGGGATTGTCGCCGCCGTGGATGCAACCGAAGTTCAAGGTCGGTTGCGGCACGCTGAACTGCGGATTGCGATAAGCCTGCTGCCAGTGCTGGCGCAGGCCCATGAGCTCGCTCATCACCGCGTGCATGGCTTCCATGGCGCTGTGGCCCAGGCTGGGGTCCGACGAGTGGCCGCTGCGGCCGAGGATCTCGATGCGCTCCATCATGATCCCCTTGTGCATGCGGATCGGCCGCAGCCCGGTCGGCTCGCCGATCAGCGCTGCTCGGCCAAGCGGCTGGCCGGCTTCGGCCAAGGCGCGGGCGCCGGACATCGAGCTCTCTTCGTCGCAGGTGGCGAGGATCAGCAGCGGTTGCGTGAAGCCGTGCGCCAGCAAGGGCTGCACCGCTTCGATGGCCAGGGCGAAGAACCCCTTCATGTCGCAGCTGCCCAGCCCTACCCAGCGGCCATCGACTTCGGTCAGCCTGAGTGGGTCGGTTTTCCACAGCTGCGGGTCGTAGGGCACCGTGTCGCTGTGCCCGGCCAGCACCAGCCCGCCGGGACCGGTGCCGTAGCTGGCCAACAGGTTGAACTTGCCCGGGGTAACCTGCTGGATCTCGATGTTGAAACCCAGGTCTCCCAGCCAGCCGGCAAGCAGGTCGATCACCGCGCGGTTGGACTGGTCCAGCGCGGGTTGGGTGCAACTGACCGAGGGTGCGGCGATCAGGGCGGCGAACTGGTCTTTGAGCGACGGCAACGGCATGGGCGTTCTCCTGTGACGTTCCCCATCATAGGGCCATCGGGCACCCGGGATAAACCGTCGGCGGCCGACTGCTGTACACTGCCCGGCCAAGACGTCCCTGTCCTTCGAGCCTGGATCACCCAGCAATGCACAAAGAAACCGAACTCAAGCTGCGGGCCAGCCGCGAGACCCTCGCCGCCCTGCGCGAGCACCCGCTGCTCAAGAAACGCAACAAATCCGGCTGGCAGACCCGCGAACTGCTCAACCAGTATTTTGACACCCCCGAGCGCGACCTGTCGGCCGCCAAGGTTGCCCTGCGCCTGCGCCGCGACGGCGATGTCGTCATCCAGACCCTCAAGTGCCGCGGGCAGAGCGTCGCCGGCCTGTCCGAGCGCAACGAGTACGAATGGCCGCTGGACAAGGTCAAGCTCGACCTGAAGAAGCTCGATGACAGCTGCTGGCCCGCCCAGCTGGCCGAGCTCGACAAGAAGACCCTCAAGCCGCTGTTCACCACCGACTTCACCCGTGAATTCGCCGAGATCGCCTGGGGCCGTGGCAAGGCCAAGGTGGTCATCGAGGCTGCCCTGGACCTGGGCACGGTGATCGCCGGCAAGCGCAAGGAAGAAATCTGCGAGCTGGAACTGGAGCTGCGTGAAGGCGCCCCCGAAGCCCTGCTGGAGCTGGCCGCCGAACTGTCCGCAAGCCTGGCGTTGATGCCCTGCGACATCAGCAAGGCCGAGCGCGGTTATCGCTTGCTCGATGCCGACAGCTACGACCTGAGCCTGCCCAGTGTCACCCTCGATCCGGAAATGCCACTTGACGAGGCCTTCGCTGCCCTCGCCTGGCAATTGCTGGGCAGCAGCCAGCGCCTGGCCGAGCAGTACCGCTACAACGGCCACTGGCGCCTGCTACAGGACTGGGTCGAGTGCCTGGCCGAACTGCGCGCCCTGGCCAGCAGCCTGGGTCAGGCCGCGCCACGCGCCACCACACGCGCCCTGCGCGCCAGCCTCGATGCGCTGCTGGAAGACTGGCGCCCGCTGGTGCTGGCCGGCAACGACGACGAAGACGTGCGCCGCGCCGCGCCCGAGCAGTTCGCCGAAGAGTTGCAGGACACCCGCTGGGGCCAGTTCTCCCTTGAAACCTCGCGCTGGCTGCTGGCCCGCGGCTGGACCGTCGAGCGCACCAAGCGTGGTGAACGCCAGGGCAGCGCCCAGTTGGCCAACTGGCTGTCCCACTTGCTCGGCGAGGAAGCCCGCGCCCTGCAACTGCCGCTGTACCACCAGCAGCCCGAAGACCTCGCCGAGCAACTGCCGCGCATCGAGCGCCTGCTGGCCTGGCTGCACCACGCCCGCCAGGTACTCGAGGTGCCAGAACTCGATCGCCTCTACGGTGAGCTCAACAAGCTGCACCACCTGGCCAACCAGCCGATCGGCGACGAGGTACTGGAGGCTCGCGTCCAACAAGCCATGGCCGTGTTCCAGAGCGGTGCCTGGAAGCGCCTGTTGAAGTCGCCGTCAACGCGATAAGGGCAGACTGGTCGTGGACTTGATCTCGGACAAGGCCACGATCGAATTGACCTCCTGGATCCCCGGTACATTCGACAGCTTTTCGAAGAAGAACCGTTCATAGGCTTCGATGTCCGGGGTGACGATGCGCAGCAGGAAGTCCACAGCCCCCATCAGCACATAGCATTCCAGCACCTCCGGAAAACCGCGGATCGCCTCGGTGAATTCGGTGAAGTTGGAGCGGCCGTGGGCGTTGAGCTTGACCTCGGCGAAGATCTGCGTGTTGAGACCGACCTTCTTGCGATCGAGCAAGGTCACCTGCCCACGGATGATCCCTTCCTCCTTCATGCGCTGGATGCGCCGCCAGCAGGGCGATTGCGACAGGCCCACGCGCTCGGCGACCTGCGCGCTGGACAGCGAGGCGTCCTCCTGGAGCAATGCCAGGATACGCCGGTCATAGGCGTCCAATTCTCCTTGCATGATTTTTCCTCTTTAAGCGGCTGCGAAGAATTACGCAATCTGCCGCACAGGCGAATTTTCGCAATCATAGAGAAAAATTGCCCGGCTCGACGTGTAAAAATTTCGCATCGACAGCGGAGCCCTGCCATGAATGCACTTCACCGTACCGACGCCCCCGCACGCACCGACGTCTGGGCCGCCAGCACCGCCCACAGCAACGTGCGCTACCAGTTGCAGGCCGAGGCCGAACCGGACAGCCTGTGCCGCGTGCTGAACCTGTTCGCCCTGCAGTTCCTGACCCCGCACCGGCTGCAGGTGAGCCAGGAAGATGACCTGTTGCACCTGGATATCGGCATCGCCGGGTTGAGCTGGCACCGTGCCGAGGTGATCGCGCAGAAACTGCGCAACCTGGTGTGCGTGGGTGAAGTGAGCCTAGAAAACGTGCCGCAGATGCATGAGGTGGCCCGAGGCCTGACCGGTTGAAGCGGCGCAAGATCCGGTAACCGTTGCCCAGGACACGCCGACGCAGGCAGGGCTAGCCTTGCAGAACCTCAAGGAAAGGCACGGATGCCCCATGTACGCTCGCCCCGACCACACCCTCGACCTCGACCGACTGATCGACGCCCTGCACGCCGAGCAACGCCTCGACGCCTCCGAAGTCCGCACCCTGCGTGAGCGGACTGCTACCTTGCCCGACGGCCACCCACTGGAGCTGATCGCCAGCCTCGGGCTTGCGGACCGGCAACGTCCCGGTCAACGGCTGGACCTGGACTGCCTGTGCCAATGGCTGGCCGACAAGGTGGGGCAGCCCTACCAGCGTATCGACCCCTTGCAGGTCGACGTGGCCCAGGTCACCGGCCTGATGTCTGCGGCCTTCGCCCAGCGCCACGGCATCCTGGCGCTGGCGGTGGATGCCTTGGGTGTGACCGTGGCCAGCGCGCAGCCCTATGTGCGCGACTGGGAAACCGATCTCGCCCAGAGCCTGGACAGGCCGATCCTGCGGGTGCTGGCCAGCCCCGTGCAGATTCAGCAGCTGAGCCAGGCGTTCTTTCGCCTGGCGCATTCGGTGCACGGCGCTCGCCATCAGCAGACGCCAGGCATCGGCGAGCTCGAGCAACTGATGGAGCTGGGCCGGGGCCAGGCCGAAGCCAGCGCCGACGATGCGCATATCGTGCATATCGTCGATTGGGTACTGCAGTACGCCTTCGAGCAGCGCGCCAGCGATATTCACCTCGAACCGCGACGTGATCAGGGCCACCTGCGCTTTCGCATCGATGGGCTGTTGCACGCGGTCTACGGCTTTCCACCCAGTGTCACCCTGGCGCTGATCAGTCGTCTCAAGCACCTGGGGCGCATGAATGTCGCCGAAAAACGCCGCCCGCAGGATGGTCGCCTGAAGAGCCGCCTGCCCAACGGCGATGAGGTGGAGCTGCGCCTGTCGACCCTGCCGACCCCCTTCGGCGAAAAGCTGGTGCTGCGCCTGTTCGATCCGCACCAGTTGCAACAGGGCTTCGTCCAACTGGGCCTGGACGGCAGCCTGCTGGAGCGCTGGCAGGCGCTGCTGCAACAGCGCCAAGGCATGCTCCTGGTCACCGGTCCGACCGGCTCGGGCAAGACCAGCACGCTCTACGCCAGCCTCAAGCAGCTGGCCACGCCACAGGTAAACCTGTGCACCATCGAAGACCCCATCGAACGGCTCGACCCCGCCTTCAACCAGCTGCAGGTCCAACCCGCCATCGACCTGAGCTTCGCCAGCGGCGTGCGAGCGCTGCTGCGCCAGGATCCGGACATCATCATGATCGGCGAGATCCGCGACCAGGAGACGGCCCAGGTGGCGGTCCAGGCCGCGCTGACCGGTCACCTGGTACTGTCCACGCTGCACACCGATGACGCCTGCAGCGCCGTCACGCGCCTGCAAGAGCTCGGCGTCGCCGACTACCTGATCAAGGCCACCTTGCTCGGCGTGATGGCCCAGCGCCTGGTTCGCACCCTCTGTCCGGCCTGCAAGGTCCTGTCCGAGCCGCCCGGTGCCAGCCCGCGTCACGGTTGTCGCGCCTGCCGCGACACCGGTTATCACGGCCGCACGGGGCTGTTCGAGCTGCTGCCCCTGAGCGAAGGCTTGCGCGCCCTGATCGGACCGGCCAGTGACCTTGGCGCATTGCGTCGCCAGGCCTTCGCCGAAGGACTGTGCGACCTGCGCCACTGCGGCGCGCAGAAGATCGCCAAGGGCCTGACCACCCACGCCGAGGTGCTGCGGGTTTGTGCCTGAGCGCCGGCATAAACGCCTGCCCAGGGAACTTGGCCACCCCGACCAGCATCAAATCCGGCATAACCCCACAAGAGTGAACCGCCATGCGTCTCAAAAAAGCCGTCGCTGCCGTCGCCCTGATATCGCTGCCCATGGGCTATGCCATGGCCGATGGGTTCTGGCGCGACGTCATTTCTTCCGGCGCCACCACCGCGTCCACCTACCTGACCTTCAAGGACCACAAGCTGATCGTCGCCGCCCAGGATGACGCCGGCAGCTACGTCGCCAGCGAAGGATCGATTCGCGGCCCGTACCTGGAAGCCGCCATGCAGAGAGTCCGCGCCGCCAATCCAGGCCTCGAGGCCAGCGATATGGAACTGGCCAATGCGATTCTGGCAAAGAACGCTGTGACGCAGTGATTGCCAATCCTGTGGGCGCTGAGATTCAGCACCCACAGGCCGCTCCACCGTCTACCGATATGCCTCCACCGGCACACACGCACAGAACAGATTCCGGTCGCCATACACATTGTCGACCCGGTTCACTGCGGGCCAGTACTTGTGCTGGCGCACGTGGGCGCTGGGGGCGATGCCTTGCTCGATAGTATAGGGCCGCTGCCAGGGGCCGAGGACATCGGCCAACGTATGCGGAGCATGCTTTAGGGGGTTGTCCTCCGCGGACCAGTTGCCTTCCTGGACCTGGGCAATCTCAGCGCGGATAGCCAGCATGGCCTCGACGAAACGGTCGAGCTCGGCCTTTGACTCGCTCTCGGTCGGCTCGACCATCAGGGTCCCAGGCACCGGGAACGACATGGTCGGGGCATGGAAACCATAGTCCATCAAACGCTTGGCCACATCCTCCTCGGTGATGCCGGTCTGCGCCTTGAGCGGGCGCAGATCGAGGATGCATTCATGGGCCACGCGCTGGTTGCGTCCGCGGTAGAGGACTGGAAAGGCTTCGCCAAGCTGGCGAGCCAGGTAGTTGGCAGAGAGGATGGCGACCTCGCTGGCGTCGGCCAGCTGCGGGCCCATCATGGCGATGTACATCCAGCTGATTGGCAGGATGCTGGCGCTGCCCCAGGGCGCAGCGCTGATCGCGGTATTCTGCGGGTCAGGGCCAGGCACCGGCACCACCGGGTGGCTGGCGACGAATGGCGCCAGGTGCGCGCGCACGCCAATGGGTCCCATGCCGGGACCTCCGCCCCCGTGGGGGATGCAGAAGGTCTTGTGCAGATTCATGTGCGACACGTCCGCGCCGATATCCGCCGGCCGCGCCAACCCGACCTGGGCATTGAGGTTGGCGCCATCCATGTAGACCTGCCCGCCATACTGGTGCACTACCTCGCAGATCTCGCGGATGCCCTCCTCGTACACGCCATGGGTCGACGGATAGGTCACCATCAGGCAGGCCAGCCGCTCCCCGGCGGCCTTGGCCTTGGCCTTGAGGTCGTCGAGGTCGACATTGCCAGCGTCGTCGCACTCCACGATCACCACCTCCATGCCAGCCATCTGCGCCGAGGCTGGATTGGTGCCATGGGCCGAAGCAGGAATCAGGCACAGGGTACGCTGGCCTTGCTGGCGGCTACGGTGATAGTAGGTGATCGCCATGAGCCCGGCGTACTCGCCTTGGGCGCCGGAATTGGGCTGCATGCAGATGGCATCGAAGCCGGTGATCGCGCACAGCCAAGCCTCCAGCTCATCGATCATCGCCTTGTAGCCGGTCACCTGGGCAGCCGGCGCGAAGGGGTGGAGCAAGGCGAAGCCAGGCCAGGTGATTGGGATCATCTCGCTGGTGGCGTTGAGCTTCATGGTGCAAGAGCCGAGCGGGATCATCGACTGGTTAAGCGCCAGGTCCTTGTTCTCCAGCTGCTTGAGGTAGCGCAGCATCTCGGTTTCGCTGTGGTGCAGGTTGAACACCGGGTGATCGAGGAAGGACGTGCGCCGCACCAGCGCGGCCGGGATCCCCTCGGGCAGGGCCTGGCTGTCGAGGGTGGCGATGTCCAGGCCATGATCGACACCCAGGAAGATGTCGAACAGCCGCAGCACCGTGTCTTGGCTGCAGGTTTCGTCCAGGCTCACGCCCAGGTGGCCGCGGCCGAGGATGCGCAGGTTGACCTGCAACGCCTCGGCACGCTCGATGATTGCCGTCTGGCTGCCGCCAACGTCCAGGGTGAGGGTGTCGAAGAAGTGCCGGTTGAGGCGCTTGATGCCCTTGGCTTGCAGGCCTGCGGCGAGAATGAACGTCAGCCGGTGCACACGCTGGGCGATCCGCGACAAGCCTTCAGGCCCGTGGTACACCGCGTAGAACCCAGCGATGTTGGCCAGCAGCACCTGGGCCGTGCAAATGTTGGAATTGGCCTTCTCGCGGCGGATGTGCTGCTCGCGGGTCTGCAAGGCCATGCGCAACGCGGTATTGCCGCGGGCGTCACGCGACACGCCGATGATACGTCCGGGAATCGCCCGCTTGAACTCATCGCGGCAGGCGAAGTATGCCGCGTGTGGGCCGCCATAGCCCATGGGCACGCCAAAGCGCTGGGTCGATCCAAGCACCACGTCGGCGCCTTGCTCGCCCGGCGGGCTCAGCACCACCAGGCTGAGAATATCGGCGGCGACGCAGGCCAGTGCCTGCTGGTCGTGCAGGTGCTGGATCAACGGTCGCAGGTCGCGGATTTCGCCATGGGTATCGGGGTATTGCAGCAAAGCGCCGAACACCGCGTATTTGCCCAGGTTATCCACAGTGTCGATCACCAGTTCGAAGCCAAAGCCCTCGGCGCGGGTCTTGAGCACTGACAACGTCTGCGGGTGGCAATGCTCGTCGGCAAAGAAGACGTTGCTCTTGCTCCTGGCAACGCGCTTGGCCAGGGCCATGGCCTCGGCGGCGGCCGTCGCTTCATCGAGCAGGGAGGCGTTGGCCAGGGGCAGGCCGGTCAGGTCAATGACCATCTGCTGGAAATTCAGCAAGGCTTCCAGGCGGCCCTGGGCGATTTCCGGCTGGTAGGGGGTATAGGCGGTGTACCAGCCCGGGTTTTCCAGGACATTGCGCAAGATGACGGTCGGCGTCACGGTGCCGTGGTAGCCCATGCCGATCAGGCTGGTCCATACCTGGTTCTGCTGCGCGAAGCCGGCCAGCTTGGCCAGGGCGCCTTGCTCACTCAAGGCGGGCGGCAGGTCCAGCGGGCGATTGAAGCGAATGCCCGGCGGTACGGTCTGCTCGATCAGCTCACTGCGGCTGGCGACGCCGAGGGCGTCGAGCATGGCCTGCTGCTCCGAGGCATCGGGCCCCAGGTGACGGTGCAGGAATGGGTTGAGCTCTTGCAGTTGACTCAGGGATGGCGACTGGGACATGACGACGCTCTCTTCCTAGACCAAGCTCTTGGAGACTTACAGTCTAGGAAGGGATCGCCGTTCATGCGGGGAAAACTTACTCGCCGATGGCCGCCTTGTAGGCGTCGGCGCCTAGCAGCTTCTCAAGTTCTGCCGCGTCGCTCGGCTTGAGCTTGAAGATCCAGGCCTCGTACGGTGCTTCGTTGAGCCGTTCCGGGCTATCAGTCAGCTCCTCGTTGACCGCGATGACTTCGCCGCTCACCGGGGAGTAGATGTCCGAAGCGGCCTTGACCGACTCGACCACACCCGCGGCGTCACCGGCGGCGAACACCTTGCCTACTTCCGCCAGTTCGACGAAGACCACATCGCCCAGGGCTTCCTGGGCGTGGTCGCTGATGCCGACGGTCACGCTACCGTCAGCTTCCAGGCGGGCCCACTCGTGGCTTTCGGCGTAACGCAGTTCGGCGGGGATATTGCTCATCGTGTTGTCCTCGATTGGGTCAGCGGTTGGCCCGCCAGAAAAATGTTCAGATCAGAATCTTGCCATGGCGCACGAAGGTCGGCTTGACCACCCGCACCGGGTACCACTTGCCGCGGATCTCCACCTCGGCGCGGTCGCCGGTGGCCATCGGCACACGCGCCAGGGCAATGGACTTGCTCAGCGTGGGAGAGAAACTACCACTGGTGATCTCCCCTTCGCCAATCCCGGCGACTCGCACCACCTGATGAGCGCGCAGGACACCACGCTCTTCGAGCACCAGACCGACCAGTTTGTCCTGCACGCCGTGCTCGATTTCCGCCAGCAGGCCGCCGCGGCCGATGAAGTCGCGCTCGGCCGGCTCCCAGGCCACGCTCCAGCCCAGGTTCGAGGTCAGCGGCGTATGGGCTTCGTCGATGTCCTGGCCATAGAGGTTCATCCCAGCTTCCAGGCGCAAGGTGTCGCGGGCGCCCAGGCCGCTGGGGGCGATCCCGGCGCCGACCAGGTCGTTGAAGAACGCCAGGGCCTGCTGCGCCGGCAGGATGAACTCAAAGCCATCCTCGCCGGTGTAGCCGGTACGCGCGATGAACCAGTCGCCGTCGGCCAACCCTTCGAAAGGGCGCAGCTCACGCACCAGCGCCGCGCGCGGCGCGCTGACCAGTTCGGCAACCTTGTCGCGGGCATGTGGCCCCTGCACGGCGAGAATCGACAGCTCGGTGCACAGGCGCAAATGGACCTCGAAACCGGCACTGTGCGCGTTCAGCCAGTCAAGGACCTTGTGGCGGGTAGCAGCGTTGGCTACCAGGCGATATCCGTCAGGGCAACGGTAGACGATCAGGTCGTCGATCACCCCACCCTGTTCGTTGAGCATGGGGCTGTACAGCGCCTTGCCAGTGTCGTCCAGGCGCGTGACATCATTGGCCAGCAGGCGCTGCAGCCAAGGCGTGGCGTCACGGCCATCGATATCGATCACGGTCATGTGGGATACATCGAAAACACCGCAGTCACTGCGCACCTGATGGTGCTCCTCGACCTGCGAGCCGTAATGCAGGGGCATGTCCCAACCGCCAAAATCGACCATCTTGGCGCCAAGCGCCAGGTGCAGGTCATACAGAGGCGTACGCTGTCCCATGGGTTTCTCCTTCCGGGCGTGGCGAAGCGGCGGCGGTCGGCAGCATCTACCGGCTACCAGGTCTTGTAGGACCCGCCGCAGCGAATGCCGCG
Source organism: Pseudomonadota bacterium (assembly GCA_023388335.1). Classification (GTDB taxonomy): domain Bacteria; phylum Pseudomonadota; class Gammaproteobacteria; order Pseudomonadales; family Pseudomonadaceae; genus Aquipseudomonas. The sequence goes on from JAEWGL010000167.1 coordinate 10,902, forward strand.
CATTGTAGCCGCAAGGGCGCGGACTGGCATCCTCAGTGACTCTGACCGACACGCCGCGCCGAACGGCGTATCAGCCCGATGACCGGCAACAGGCCGACCAGCACCAGGGTCAGGGCCGGTAGCGAGGCCCGCGCCCACTCCCCTTCGCTGGTCATCTCGAACACCCGTACCGCCAGGGTATCCCAGCCGAACGGGCGCATCAGCAGGGTTGCCGGCATCTCCTTGAGCACATCGACGAACACCAGCAGCGCGGCGCTCAAGGCGCCAGGGACCAGCAACGGCAGATACACGCTGAAAAACAATCTAGGCCCGCTGACCCCCAGGCTGCGCGAGGCTTCCGGCAGCGACGGCCGGATCCGTTCCAGGCTGCTTTCCAGCGGGCCATAGGCCACGGCGATGAAACGTACCAGGTAGGCGAGCAGCAGGCCCGCCAGGCTGCCCATCAGCAGCGGCTTGCCCGCGCCACCGAGCCAGGCTGACAGCGGCACCACCACTTGGTTATCCAGGTAACTGAAGGCCAGCATGATCGACACCGCCAGCACCGACCCAGGCAGGGCATAGCCCAGGTTGGCCAGGCCGACGCTGGCGCGGATGCCCTGGGTCGGCGCCTGGCGCCGGGCGAAGGCCAGCAGCAGGGCCACGCCCACGGTGATCAGCGCGGCCATGGCGCCCAGGTACAGGGTGTGCAGGATCAGCCCGGTATAGCGCTCGTCGAAATCGAAGCGCCCGCGCTGCCAGAACCACACCACCAGCTGCAGCATCGGGATGACGAATGCACAGGCGAACACCAGCAGGCACCAGCCGCTGGCGGCCAGTGCCTTGATCCCGCGCAGGTGATACAGCGCCTTGCCCCGCGGGCGTTCGTTGCCGGTACGAGTGGCGCCACGGGCGCGCCGCTCGCCATAGAGCACCAGCATCACTGCGAGCAGCAACAGGCTGGCCAACTGGGCGGCGCTGGACAGGCTGAAGAAGCCGTACCAGGTCTTGTAGATAGCGGTGGTGAAGGTGTCGAAGTTGAACACCGCCACCGCGCCGAAATCCGCCAGGGTTTCCATCAGCGCCAGGGCGATGCCTGCGCCGATGGCCGGCCGCGCCATGGGCAGGGCCACGCGCCAGAATGCCTGTAGTGGAGAGAGGCCGAGCACTCGCGCCGCTTCCATCAGGCCCTTGCCCTGGGCCAGGAAGGCGGTGCGCGCGAGCAGGTAGACGTAGGGGTAGAAGACCAGCACCAGGACGGTGATCACGCCACCGGTGGAGCGCACTCGCGGCAGGCGCATGGGCCCGAACGCCTCGCGCAGCGCGCTTTGCACCGGACCGGCGAAGTCCAGCAGGCCGACGAAGACGAATGCCAGCACATAGGCGGGGATGGCGAACGGCAGCATCAGCGCCCAGTCGAGCCAGCGTCGCCCGGGGAATTCGCAGAGGCTGGTAAGCCAGGCCAGGCTGACGCCCAGCAGCGTCACGCCGATACCGACTCCCAGCACCAGGCTCAGGGTATTGCCCAGCAGCCTGCTCATCTGGGTCTGGAGCAGGTGTGACCAGATCTGCGTGTCGATTGATTGCCATGACAGCAGCAGGACACTCAGGGGCAAGAGCACCAGGGCGGCGATGAACAGGACTGGCGGGTACCAAGGGCGGTATGACAAGAGCGTTACTCGATGTGTGCGATGACCAGGGGAGGAACGGGCTTCAATTCCAGCCAGCGCGGTCCATCAGGCGAATCGCCTCGGCCTGACGCTTGCCGGCCACTTCCACCGGGATGCTGTCAGCCTTGAAGCTGCCCCATGCCGCCACTTCCTCGGAAGGCTTGACCTGGGGATTGGCCGGGAATTCCTGGTTGATGTCGGCGAACAGCTTCTGCGCCTCGCTACCGGTCATCCACTCGACCAACTTTGTCGCGGCCTGCGCATGGGGCGCATGCTGGGTCAGGCCGATGCCCGAAAGGTTGACGTGCACGCCGCGGTCATCCTGGTTGGGCCAGAACAGCTTGACCGGCAGGCTTGGCTGCTCCTTGTGCAGACGGCCGTAGTAGTAACTGTTGACGATGCCGACGTCGCACTGGCCGGCCTCGATGGCCTGCAGCACGGCAGTGTCGTCGGAGAACACGTCGGTGGACAGGTTGTTGACCCAGCCCTTGATGATCTGTTCGGCCTTCTGCTCACCATGGCGCTCGATCAAGGTGGCGGTCAGCGATTGGTTGTAGACTTTTTTCGCGGTGCGCAGGCACAGGCGCCCTTCCCACTGCGGGTCGGCCAGGGCCTCGTAAGTGCTCAGCTCCTGCGGCTTGACCCGGTCGCTGGCGTAGGCGATGGTCCGCGCGCGCAGGCTCAGACCGGTCCAGGCATGGGACGAGGAGCGGTACTGTGGCGGGATGTTCTGGTCGATGATGTCAGACTTGATCGGCTGCAGGATACCCATCTGCTCGGCCTGCCAGAGGTTGCCCGCGTCCACGGTCAGCAGCAGGTCGGCCGTGGCGTTCTGGCCCTCGGCCTTGATGCGCTGCATCAACGGCGCTTCCTTGTCGGTGATGAAATTGATCTTCACGCCGGTCTTGGCGGTGTAGGCGTCGAACACCGGCTTGATCAGCTCATCGATGCGCGAGGAATACACCACCACGTCGTCCGCTGCCTGGACGGTGCCGCCGAACAGGGTCAGGGCCAGAGCGGCCAATAGGTGCTTGCGTGGCAACATGGTGCAGTCCTCGAAGGATTGAGAGGCGCAAATGGTAGTGAATCACATTTGCCAGCTCAAACCGATCCTCGGCCCCAGCCGTTACCGGATGTTGCAGTGGCGCTCAGGCCCGGGCCAGAGCAGGCAGATCGCCACTTAAGCCCAGGGCCTGACGCACGAACAACGCCTTGGCTTCGGGCATCTCCTGTACCCACTTCAAGCCGCTGTTGCGCAGCCAGCGCAGCGGCAACGGATCGGCCTGGAACAATCGCTCGAAGCCTTCCATGGCCGCCATCAGCGCCAGGTTGTGAGGCATGCGCCGGCGCTCGTAGCGGCTCAGCACGCGCTCGTCGGCCAGGCGCTCGCCACGCTCGCAGGCACACTGCAGCTCTTCGGCCAGCACGGCGGCGTCAAGAAAGCCCAGGTTGACGCCCTGCCCGGCCAGCGGATGGATGGTGTGGGCAGCATCACCGATCAGCGCCAGACCCTCGGCCACATAACGCTTGGCATGACGCTGGCGCAGCGGCACGCAGACCCGCGGGTCGGCCTGCAGCACGCTGCCAAGGCGGCCTTCGAACGCGCGCTCCAGGGCGTGGCAGAAGGTCTGGTCGTCCAGTGCCATGGCCTTTTCGGCCTGTTCCGGGGTGGTCGACCAGACAATCGAGCACCAGTCCTGCTGGCCATCGCGCAGCAGCGGCAGGAAGGCCAGCGGCCCCTCGTCGGTGAAGCGCTGCCAGGCCGTGGCCCGGTGTGGCTGGCTGCAGCGCACGCTGGTGACGATGGCGTGATGCAGGTAATCCCACTCGCGCGTTTCGCAGCCGGTAAGCCGCCGCACCGCCGATTGCGCACCATCGGCGGCAATCACCAAGGGCGCGCGCAGGCGGCGGCCATCGGCCAGGGTAAGCAGCCACTCGTCACCGGAGCGGCGCATCTGTTCCAGGCGCGCGTTGGCCAACAGGCCGATGTCGCTGTCGTGCAGGCACTCGAGCAGGCCGTCCTGGATCACCCGGTTCTCGACGATATGCCCGAGCACCTGGGCGTGCACGCTGGCGGCCGAGAAGTGGATCTGGCCGGTGCCGCTGCCATCCCACACCTGCATGTCGGAGTAAGGGCTGATGCGCCGCTCGCGGATGCCCTGCCACGCGCCCAGGCGCTCGAGGATCCGCTGGCTGGCCGCCGACAGGGCGCTGACGCGCGGCTCGAACGGCGCAGCGGCGTCATGGGGCTTGACCGACAACGGGCCGCCGTCGAGCAGGAGGATTTCCAGGCCACTATGCTGCAAGGCCAGGGCCAGGGCGCTGCCGACCATACCGGCACCGACAATCAACAGATCTGCGCGCATTTCCATGCCTTAAGCCTGCCTCGCTTGCGGCTTGAGCCGCACGTAAAGGGTTTTATCGACCCGTGCCACCAACTCGCCGGCAGCGTCACGGATCTCGACCTGCAAATGGGGCAGGTACTTCTTGCCGCCGGCGGTCTGTTGGCGGATTTCGTCCAGCAGCGCGTCGTCGACATGGAATTCGGCGAACACCGGGCCTTTGCCCGGCGAGATGAAGTCAATGCTCGCGGCCTTGTCCCAGACGATGTAGTCGCGTCCCAGTCGTTCGATCAGCAGCAACATGTAGAAGGGATCGACCATCGAGTACAGGCTGCCGCCGAACTGGGTGCCGACATAGTTGCGGTTCCAGCGGGACAGGCCCATGCGTACCTTGGCGCTGCGCATGTCGGGGCTGATGTGCTGCACGCGGATACCCGCCCCCAGGTAGGGCGGATAGAGGTTGAGCAGCCAGCGCAACAGGCGGGCGCGGCGCGCGAGCTTGCGCGGATCGCTCATGCCGGGCCTCGCGGGTCGGGGCGAGTACCCAGGCCCATGGCCTGGCGGGCGAACCAGCGCTTGGCGGGCGGCAGCAGGTCCAGGCCCAGCAGGCCCAGGTTGCGCCCGGTGGCGAGCAATGGCTGGTCGCTGCCGAACAGGCGGGTGACCTGGTCGGAGAAGCCGATGGTCACCGACTGATCCAGGCGCTGGCGCTGGTGGTAGACGCGCAGGGTGGCCAAGTCGCCGGGCTGCTCGGGCCCGGCGAGCAAGGCCTCGGCCAGGGACTGCACGTCGCGCAGCGACAGGTTGAAGCCCTGCCCGGCGATCGGGTGCAGGCTGTGAGCGGCATTGCCCAGCACCACCAGGTTAGGCCGCACCTGTTCCTGGGCCTCGACCAGCGCCAATGGATACAGATGGCGGACACCCACTTGGCGCAGGGCGCCGAGGCGATAACCGAACACGCCCTGCAGGGCCTGCAGGAAACTGCGCTCGTCCAGTTCGCACAGACGCTTGGCGTCCATGCCGCGACGGGTCCAGATCAGGGCGCAGCGGTTGTCTGCCAGCGGCAACAGCGCCATGGGGCCGTCTTCGGTAAAGCGCTCGAAGGCCTGCCCGCCGTGGGCCTCGCCCGGGGTGATATTGGCGATCAGCGCGCTCTGGTCATAGGGACGCTGGCGTACATGGATGCCCAGTTGCTCGCGCAGGCCAGAGCGGCCTCCGTCGGCCAGCACCGCCAGGTCGCATTCCACGTGGGTGTCGTCATCGAGCTGCAGGCGATAGCCACCCGCCACGGCCTGCATGGCCTGGACCTCGGCCGGGCAGCGCCAGGTGACCACCTCGGCGTCAAGGGCCTGCCACAGGCATTGCCCGAGCCAGGCATTCTCGACCACATAGCCGAGCGCGGGCACGCCTTCTTCGAGGGCATCCAGCCGGGTAGCGCCGAAGCGGCCACGGTCGGACACCTGAATCTGCTGGATGGGTTCGGCGCGGCGACTGATCGCCTGCCACAGGCCGAGCTGCTCGTAGATCTGCCGGCTACCGAAGGATAGCGCCGAGGAGCGCGCGTCATAGCTGGGCTGGAAGCTGTCGCCCGGCGCGAACGGCTCGATCAGCAGGATCTTCCAGCCACGCGCCTTGGCGCCGGTCTGCAGGGACAGGGCCAGGCTGGCACCGACCAGGCCGCCGCCGATGATCGCCAGGTTGATCCGACTCATGCCGCCTCACTGCGTGCGGCGGCCATCAAGGCCTCGATATCGGCAATCGTTCGGGGCAGGCCTGTGCTGAGTATTTCACAACCTTGTCGGGTGACCACGACGTCGTCCTCGATCCGTACACCGATGCCGCGCCATTTCTTGGCGACACTCTGGTTGTCGGCAGCAATGTAGATACCCGGTTCCACCGTCAGCGTCATGCCAGGCTCCAGGACCCGCCACTGCCCGCCGACCTTGTAGTCGCCCACGTCATGCACGTCCATGCCCAGCCAGTGACCGGCCCTGTGCATGTAGAAGGCACGGTGGGCCTCGCTGTCGATCAGTGCCTGCACCTCGCCCTTGAGCAGCCCCAGCTCCACCAGCCCAGCGGTGATGACCTGCACGGTGGCTTCATGGGCGTGGTTCCAGTGCTTGCCCGGGGCGATGGCTTCGAACGCCGCCTCCTGGGCCTTGAGCACCAGCTCATAGATGGCCGCCTGCTCGGGCGAAAAACGCCCGCTGACCGGGAAGGTACGGGTGATGTCGCTGGCGTAGCAGTCGATTTCGCAACCGGCGTCGATCAGCACCAGGTCGCCGTCCTTGAGCGCGGCATCGTTCTGCTGGTAGTGCAGGATGCAGGCGTTGCGGCCGGCCGCGACGATCGAGCCATAAGCCGGCATCTTCGCTCCACCCTTGCGAAACGCGTAGTCGAGCTCGGCCTCCAGGCTGAACTCGCGCAGGCCCGCGCGACAGGCCTGCATGGCCCGCACATGGGCGTGTGCCGAGATGGCCGCGGCCTCACGCATCACCTTCACCTCTGCCGCCGATTTATACAGGCGCATGTCGTGCAGGAGATGATCCAGGGCAACGAATTCGTTCGGCGGCTGCGCTCCCAGGCGCGCCTTGGAGCGGATCACGTTGATCCAGTCCATCAGGTGGCGGTCGAATTCGGGGTTGCTGCCCATGGCCGAGTAGACCCGGTCACGGCCTTCGATCAGGCCGGGAAGGATCTCGTCGATATCGGTGATCGGGAAGGCATCGTCGGCACCGAAGTCGCGGATCGCGCCCTCCTGGCCGGCGCGCAGGCCCTCCCACTGCTCGCGTTCAGGGTTGCGCTCGCGGCAGAACAACACGTACTCGCCATGTTCACGGCCCGGGATCAGGGCGATCACCGCCTCTGGCTCGGGGAAACCGCTCAGGTACTGGAAGTCGCTGTCCTGGCGGTACACGTGCTCGACATCACGGTTGCGGATGGCGATGGCGGCGGCCGGCAGGATGGCGATGCTGTTTGGGACCATCTGCGCCATCAGCGCCTTGCGCCGACGGGCGTATTCCGTCTTGGGTATGTGGCTCATGGGCAAAGGGACCCCGATTGTCAGTGCAGCAAAGGCTTGGCTGCGGGTTCCGCGGACTTGGCCAGCTCCGTGTACAGCAGCAGCGGCGCCACGCGCAGGTACTCCATGACTTCCATGTAGTCGCTCTCACCGTCTTCGGACTCTTCGAGGGCGTCCTGTACCTGGGAAATGGCGACCAGGTCCTGCAGCACTTCCTTGGCTTCGGTGCTCAGATCCAGGCCACCGGCGTTCTGCCCGAAGCCGGCGAGGAAGCCCTGGCACCATTGGCCCAGCGCGGTCGCGCGTTCGGTGAGCGGGGTCTCGTCGCCCGGCAGCAGCAGGACGATGGTGATGTCCTCGCCGGTGAGTTCGCCCTTGACCATTTCCTGCAGACCGATCAGGGCATTGCGGACGTTCTCGGCGGGCTCCACCTCAAGCAGCTGGGCGGCGTCGGCCAGCCAGGCTTGGGCATCGAATGCCGCGCCAGCGCAGCTACGACCGAGCAAAAGGCCGTGGAGCTCGGCCGGGGAGACGGGGTGGCCATTGCTCGACAGCAGGGAAGCAAAGGCGGTGTAAGGCGAATTGGTATTGGGCATGGGCAACTAGGCGCCAGACGGCGCAATGACTAGAATGAAGACCTTGTATCCTAGCACCGGCAGGCGCGCCAAGACCATCGGCACTGGCCGTTGCGGGTCGAGCCGGGGCATCATCGCCGGATGATCCACGTCTGACCGAATCGAGTGCTACCCAATCGAGTGCAACGAATGCAAGACAATGACCTGCAAACGCTGATGAGCCGATTCGAACTGCTGATCGAGCGAGTCGAGCAACTTAAACGGCAAAACGCACTCCTAGTAGCTCAGGAACGATCCTGGCGCGAGGAACGCGCCCACCTCATCGAAAAGAACGAGATCGCCCGGCGCAAAGTCGAATCGATGATTTTGCGCCTCAAGGCCCTGGAGCAAGACTCATGAGTTCAAGCAATAGCGTCACCGTCCAGATCCTCGACAAGGAATACTCGATCATCTGCCCACCCGAAGAACGCAGCAACCTGGTCAGTGCCGCACGCTACCTCGATGGCAAGATGCGCGAGATCCGCAGCAGCGGCAAGGTGATCGGCGCTGACCGTATTGCGGTCATGGCCGCGCTGAACATCACCCACGACCTGCTGCACAACCAGGAGCGCCCGGACGTTCTCGCCAGCGGGACCAACCGCGAACAGGTGCGCGACCTGCTCGAACGGGTCGATCAGGCATTAACCGACGAGGCGGATTCAAAAATCAGTTGAGGATGGGTATACTGGCCCCACTCCCTGGAGTGCGCGCCAGTCGGTCATGTCCCTGAGCCGATACGCACAACCACGGGGGTTGCACGCTGGGGCAGGTGTGCATGTCCGCTCGACGGAAAGCCTTAACGCCCCCTGCAATCTCCACCTTGAACTTTCGGGTTCAAGGGCTACACCGACAGCGGTTCGTCGGGGAGCCTGAATTCTGCATTGCCCGCCTTCCATGGCGGGCAATTTGTTTGCCGCACCATGCGCCAAGCACACTTGGGACCGCCCGTGCCATGACCGACACCGCGCCGCTTACCCGCCCCCAACTCCGCCGCCTGCTACGCAATGCCCGCCGAGCCCTCACGCCGACCGAGCAGCGCCAGGCCGCCCATGGCCTGTACCGCCAGCTGGCGCAGCATCCGCTTTACCGCCGAGCCCGGCACATCGCCCTGTACCTGCCCAACGACAGCGAAATCGACCCGCACCTGCTGCTGCGCGAAGCGCAACGGCGCGGCAAGCGCACCTACTTGCCGGTGCTGCACGCCTGGCCGCGCACGCGCATGGCCTTTCAGCGGTTCGAGCAGGGTGAACGGCTGCGCCGCAACCGCTTTCGTATTCCGGAACCGGTGATCAATCGCAGGCGGCAGCGGCCGGTCTGGGCGCTGGATCTGATCCTGCTGCCGTTGGTGGGATTCGATGAAGTAGGCGGGCGCCTGGGCATGGGGGGCGGTTTCTATGACCGCAGCCTGGCCTACCAATCGCGCCGCAAGGCATGGAAGAAGCCCGTTTTACTGGGGCTGGCCCATGAGTGCCAGAAGGTCGAACGGCTGGCCCAGGCCAGTTGGGATGTGCCGCTACGGGGTACGGTTTCGGCCCGGGGCTGGTACCTGGCGCCGGACTGAGCGGCGCCAGCGAAGGCGATCAGCGTTGTTGCTGCGCGGGGTTGACCGGCATCTGGTAGGCCGCGTCGGCCTTGCGTTCCCAGAGGCTTTGCGCGTAACCGGTCGTGACGACACCCAAACCGAAAATTAACACCAGTATCCAGAGCATGTCCGGTTTGCGATTCATCGATTGCCCCCCTCAGGCAAACTGATTGCACCGCCAGGCTCCCCCAGTGGGAGTTCGGCAGCGTCAAGCCTCGAAATCGGCGCATTCTGCGTCAACGCGGGTCGACACGCAAACGATGTCGCCCGCCGATTGTCGGTTTCATGCAACTAGTTATTTCAACTTTTGTCAGGAGCAGCACCCATGGCCTATTGGCTGATGAAATCCGAGCCCGACGAGCTCTCCATCGAAGCCTTGGCGCGTCTCGGGCAGACCCGTTGGGATGGGGTGCGCAACTACCAGGCGCGCAACTTTCTCAGGGCCATGGGCGTAGGCGACGAATTCTTCTTTTACCATTCCAGCTGCCCGCAACCCGGGATAGCCGGGATTGCCCGCATCACGGCGGCGGCCTACCCCGACCCGACGGCGCTCGACCCGCAAAGCCCCTACTTCGATACCAAGGCCAGTGCCGAGAAGAACCCTTGGAGCGCGGTCGATGTAAGCCACGTGCAGACGTTCAAGCGCGTGCTGGAACTGGGCTACCTCAAGCAGCAGACGGCCCTGGCCGAAATGCCGCTGGTTCACAAAGGCAGTCGCTTGTCGGTGATGCCAGTCACCGCCGAGCAGTGGGCGGCGATTCGCGGCCTCGCGAGCTGATTACTGCACGATCAGGTTGTTGAACAGCAAGTCCTCGACGATCGGTTTGCCCTCCTCGGCCTCGAGCACTTGCTGGACCTGCTTCAGGGCCTCCTGGCGCAGCGCTTCCTTGCCCTCGACACTGCTCAGGTTTTCCAGGCCCTGCTGGGTGAACAGCGCCACCAGCTGGTTGCGGATCAACGGCTCGTGGTGCTTGACCGCGGTCGCGGCGGCATCGCCGGTGACGCGCAGGGCCACGTCGGCCTTGTAGACACGCAGCCTGGGGCCGCCATCGAGAGCGTAGTTGCCGACAAAGGGCGGGGTGAGGGTAATGTAGGAGACCTTGGGTTCTCCCTCCTTGGCGTCCTCGGCGGCCAGGGCCGTCACTGGCAGCATCAGGGCCAGTACCATCAAGATCCACGCTTTCACGAATTCGCTCCTCATACAATTGGCGCCAGCATACCCAGCACACTGATCAAACCCAAGTCCAGGCTTATGCCGGCCTATCAGGGCAGGCCATGCTCGTTGACCCGGTACCTTGTCCACCTACACTTATCGGCCACTCCACGCAAAGGAATAGCCCCGATGAAAGCAGTGTTGTGCAAAGCCCTGGGTCCGGCGCAGAACCTGGTCCTGGAAGAGGTCGCCAGCCCGGTGCCGAAGAAGAACGAGATACTCCTGGACGTGCATGCGGCCGGGGTCAACTTCCCCGACACCCTGATCATCGAAGGCAAGTACCAGTTCCAGCCACCCCTGCCCTTCTCCCCTGGCGCCGAGGCAGCGGGGGTCGTGGCCGCGGTCGGGGAGAAAGCCGGGATGTTCAAGGTCGGCGACCGGGTCATGGCCCTGACCGGCTGGGGCGCGTTTGCCGAGCAGGTCGCCGTGCCCTTCTACAACGTGCTGCCGATCCCCGAGGCCATGGACCTCACCACCGCCGCGGCCTTCGGCATGACCTATGGCACCTCCATGCATGCGCTCAAGCAACGCGGCCAGCTCCAGGCTGGGGAAACCCTGCTGGTGCTTGGCGCCTCCGGGGGTGTCGGCCTGGCGGCAGTGGAGATCGGCAAGGCGATGGGCGCGCGCGTGATCGCCGCCGCAAGCAGCGCCGACAAGCTCGCCGTGGCCAAGGCCGCCGGTGCCGATGAGCTGATCGACTACAGCCAGACCAGCCTCAAGGACGAGATCAAACGCCTGACCGGTGGGCAAGGGGTAGACGTGATCTACGACCCGGTTGGCGGCGCGCTGTTCGACCAGGCCGTGCGCGGCCTGGCCTGGAATGGCCGTCTGCTGGTAGTCGGGTTTGCCAGCGGCACCATACCGCAACTGCCGGTCAACCTTGCCCTGCTCAAGGGCGCGGCGGTGGTCGGTGTGTTCTGGGGCGCTTTCGCCCAGCGCCAGCCGCAGGACAACGCCGCCAACTTCCAGCAGCTGTTTGCCTGGTATGCACAGGGCAAGCTCAAGCCGCTGGTGTCGCAGACCTATCCATTGGCCGAGGCAGGCGCGGCGATCGATCAGCTGGGGCAGCGGCAGGCGGTGGGCAAGCTGGTGATCGTGGCGCGCTGAGACACAGTTCGAGCATCGGCAAGGCACGCTTTAACCGCGTGCCTGTTATTTAATCGCGAGGGGCGTAGGCAAATACGTCGGCACGCATCCGATGCGCGTCCATGCCGGCCTCGACCAGGGCATCAAGGGTGGCGTAGACCATGTTCGGCGAGCCGCTGGCGTAGACGTGCACGCTGTTCAGGTCGGCGATGTCCTCGCACACCGCCTCGTGCAGCATGCCGCACCGTCCTTCCCAACCACACAGGTCACTGACGACCTTGTGCAGGAACAGGTTCGGCAGGCGCTCCCACTCGTCCCAGTGCTCGATCTGGTAGAAATCCTCGGGCCGCCGCACGCCCCAGTACAGGTGTACTGGGTACTTGAAGCCCTGGGCACGGCAGTGCTCGACCAGACTATGCATCTGCCCCATGCCGGTACCGGCGGCAATCAGCACCAGCGGACCTTCGGGCAGCTCGGCCAGATGGGCGTCGCCGAATGGCAGCTCGACCCGCGCCATGCCGTTGCGCTGCAACTGGGCGATCAGCTCAAGCGCGCTGGTGTCGCGAGCCAGCACATGCAGCTCCAGGTCACGCCCGCCGTGGGGCGCCGACGCCAGGGAAAAGGCCGCCTTGCTGGCGCCCTCGCGCTCGATCATCAGGTACTGCCCGGCATGGTAGCGTGGCGGCTTGCCCGCCGGCGCACGCAAACGCACGCGCCAGACATCGCCGCCGACCTCGACGCACTCGCTCACGGCACAGGCCAGCGTGCGCACCGGCAACTCGCCCAAGGCCAGCACGCCGTCCCAGAGCAGCACGCAGTCCTCCAGCGGCTCGGCGATGCAGGTGAACAGTTCACCATGATCGCGTACCTCGCCGTCCTGGCGCACACGCCCCTCGACCAGCAACGCGGCGCAGACATGACAATTGCCATTGCGGCAGCTCTGTGGGCAGTCATAGCCCAGGCGCCGCGCCGCATCCAGAATCCGTTCTCCGGGTTCGAGTGCCAGCACGGCCCCGGACGGCTGCAAGGTTACCTGCATCAATCTATTCCCAACTGATCCCACAACTGGTCGATACGGCGGGTGACAGCCTCGTCCTTGACGATGGTCCGTCCCCATTCGCGTGAGGTTTCGCCTGGCCATTTGTTGGTCGCGTCCAGGCCCATCTTCGACCCCAGCCCCGACACCGGCGACGCGAAGTCCAGATAGTCGATCGGGGTGTTTTCGATCATCACCGTATCACGCTTGGGGTCCATGCGCGTGGTGATCGCCCAGATCACGTCGTTCCAGTCCCGGGCATTGATGTCGTCGTCGGTGACGATAACGAACTTGGTGTACATGAACTGTCGCAGGAACGACCAGACGCCCAGCATGACGCGCTTGGCATGGCCGGGGTACTGCTTTTTCATGGTCACCACCGCCATGCGGTATGAACACCCTTCGGGCGGCAGATAGAAGTCGGTGATCTCCGGAAACTGCTTTTGCAGGATCGGCACGAACACTTCGTTCAACGCCACGCCGAGGATCGCCGGCTCATCCGGCGGGCGGCCGGTGTAGGTGCTGTGGTAGATTGGCTTGCGCCGATGGGTTATGCGCTCGACGGTGAATACCGGGAAGCTGTCGACTTCGTTGTAGTAGCCGGTGTGGTCGCCATAGGGCCCTTCAGGGGCCATTTCGCCGGGATGGATCACGCCCTCGAGGATGATTTCCGCGGTGGCCGGCACCTGCAGGTCATTGCCCCGGCATTTGACCAGCTCGGTGCGGTTGCCGCGCAGCAGACCGGCGAAGGCATATTCGGACAGGGTGTCGGGCACCGGGGTGACGGCGCCGAGGATGGTCGCCGGGTCCGCGCCCAGGGCCACCGCCACCGGGAAGGGCTGGCCAGGGTGCTTCTCGCACCACTCGCGGTAGTCCAGCGCGCCGCCCCGGTGGCTCAACCAGCGCATGATGACCTTGTTGCGGCCAATGACCTGCTGGCGGTAGATGCCGAGGTTCTGGCGCTCCTTGTTCGGCCCGCGGGTCACGGTCAGGCCCCAGGTGATCAGCGGCGCGACATCGCCCGGCCAGCAGTGCTGGACCGGCAGCATGCCGAGATCGACATCCTCGCCTTCCACCACCTCCTCCTGGCAAACCGCGTCCTTGACCACCTTCGGCGCCATGGACACGACCTTCTTGAAGATCGGCAGTTTCGACCAGGCATCCTTGAGCCCCTTGGGCGGCTCGGGCTCCTTGAGGAAGGCCAACAGCTTGCCGATCTCACGCAGCTCGCTGACCGATTCGGCGCCCATGCCCATGGCCACCCGCTCGGGCGTGCCAAACAGGTTGCCCAGTACCGGGATGTCGAAGCCGGTGGGCTTCTCGAACAGCAATGCCGGGCCCCTGGCCCGCAGGGTGCGGTCGCAGACTTCGGTCATTTCCAGGACGGGCGAGATGGGAACCTGGATGCGCTTGAGTTCGCCGCGCTGTTCCAGGCCGCGGATAAAGTCGCGCAAATCGCGATACTGCATGCGTGAGCCTCATGGTGGCCGTATCGGTCGGGCTGCAGAGTTTAGCGCCGAAAGGGCCGCAATAGCCAAAGTACAGATAGCAAAAAGCCGGGTTGCCCCGGCTCTTGCCTACAACGAGATCTTACTTGCGCTTCATCGACAGGAAGAACTCGTCGTTGGTCTTGGTCTGCTTGAGCTTGTCGATAAGGAACTCGATAGCGGCGACTTCGTCCATCGGGTGCAGCAGCTTGCGCAGAATCCACATGCGCTGCAGCTCGTCGTCGGCCGTCAGCAACTCTTCGCGGCGAGTGCCGGAACGGTTGATGTTGATAGCCGGGAACACGCGCTTCTCGGCGATACGACGGTCCAGTGGCAGCTCCATGTTGCCGGTGCCCTTGAACTCTTCGTAGATCACTTCGTCCATCTTCGAGCCAGTCTCGACCAGCGCGGTAGCGATGATGGTCAGCGAACCGCCTTCCTCGATGTTACGCGCGGCACCGAAGAAACGCTTCGGCTTCTCGAGGGCGTGGGCGTCGACACCACCGGTGAGGACCTTGCCGGAGCTCGGGATCACGGTGTTGTAGGCACGTGCCAGACGGGTGATCGAGTCGAGCAGGATGACCACGTCCTTCTTGTGCTCGACCAGGCGCTTGGCCTTCTCGATGACCATCTCGGCCACTTGCACGTGACGGGTCGGTGGCTCGTCGAAGGTCGAGGCGACCACTTCTCCGCGCACGGTGCGCTGCATCTCGGTCACTTCTTCCGGGCGCTCGTCGATCAGCAGAACGATCAGGTGGCACTCGGGGTTATTACGGGTGATGTTCGCCGCGATGTTCTGCAGCATGATGGTCTTGCCCGCTTTTGGCGGGGCGACGATCAGGCCGCGCTGGCCCTTGCCGATCGGGGCGCAGAGATCGATGACGCGACCGGTGAGGTCTTCGGTGGAACCGTTGCCGGCTTCCATCTTCAGGCGCTCATTGGGGAACAGCGGCGTCAGGTTTTCGAACAGGATCTTGTTCTTCGCGTTTTCTGGACGGTCGAAGTTGATGGTGTCGACCTTGAGCAGCGCGAAGTAACGCTCGCCTTCCTTCGGAGGACGGATCTTGCCAACGATGGTATCGCCGGTGCGCAGGTTGAAGCGACGGATCTGGCTGGGCGACACGTAGATGTCGTCAGGGCCGGCCAGGTAGGAAGCATCTGCCGAGCGCAGGAAACCGAAACCGTCCTGGAGAATCTCCAACACGCCGTCACCGGAGATTTCCTCGCCGCTTTTGGCATGCTTCTTCAACAGGGAGAAAATCACATCCTGCTTGCGCGAACGGGCCATATTTTCTATGCCCATCTGTTCGGCCATTTCCAGCAGATCGGTAATCGGCTTTTGCTTGAGTTCAGTCAGGTTCATAAGGGGAGTGACGTAATCATGTAAGAAGGGAGAATTAAGCTTCTAGCTTAATGAAGCCGCGCCGCAGAGATGGCGACAGGATCGCGTACTGATTCGAATTAGGGGTGCGTCGGCGACGGCGTGCAGAGGGCACTGGAGAAACAGTGCGAGGCCGAATGTAACACCTGCATTTTCGTGCGTCTAGTGGCCTTGCAAAGAAAAGCCCCGACGAATGCGGGGCTTCTTAGACTCAGATATTGGCGTCCAGGAAGGCTGCCAGCTGAGACTTGGACAGGGCGCCGACCTTGGTCGCCTCGACATTGCCGTTCTTGAACAGCATCAGGGTCGGGATACCACGCACACCGTGCTTGGCCGGGGTTTCCTGGTTTTCGTCGATGTTCAGCTTGGCGACGGTCAGTTTACCCTGGTAGGTAGTGGCGATGTCGTCCAGTACTGGCGCGATCATCTTGCATGGGCCGCACCATTCAGCCCAGTAGTCGACCAGCACCGGGCCTTCGGCCTTCAGTACGTCGGCTTCGAAGCTGGCGTCGGTGACGTGTTTGATAAGATCGCTGCTCATGGAAGTCTCCAGGTCGTAAGCAAAAAAACGTTGCCCATCATAGCCGCACCCGCGTCCTACAGGAAGCCGGGTCCGATTGAGTGTAACTATAGTTGTGCATGACGTTCCAAATCGAAGCTGTCACACAGAAGTCACAGGCTTTCCTGCCACTTGCCCTGAATCAAGCCTGGCACCGCTGCGCGTTGGCGTGAGCAGTGGAACATGGCACGATTACCGGGTAAACGACCGAGAACATCGAGATCATGCCGCATACCTCCGCGAAGCACCTGTCCCTGATCGCCGCCATCGACCTTGGCTCCAACAGTTTTCACATGGTCGTGGCCAAGGCCCACCATAGCGAGATTCGCATCCTCGAGCGGCTGGGAGAAAAGGTTCAGCTGGCCGCTGGCATCAACGAGGAGCGCCAGCTCAGCGAAGAATCGATGCAGCGCGGCCTCGACTGCCTCAAGCGTTTCGCCCAGCTGATCAACGGCATGCCCCCCGGGTCGGTGCGCATCGTTGGCACCAACGCCCTGCGCGAGGCGCGCAACCGTGGCGGGTTCATTCGCCGCGCCGAGGCCATCCTCGGCCACCCGGTGGAGGTCATCTCCGGCCGTGAAGAAGCCCGCCTGATCTACCTGGGCGTGTCGCACACCCTGGCGGACACGCCAGGCAAGCGCCTGGTCGCCGACATTGGCGGCGGCAGCACTGAATTCATCATCGGCCAGCGCTTCGAGCCGCTGCTGCGCGAGAGCCTGCAGATGGGCTGCGTGAGCTTTACCCAGCGCTACTTCCGCGATGGCAAGATCACCCCGGCGCGCTACGCCCAGGCCTACACCGCCGCGCGCCTGGAGCTGATGAGCATCGAAAACGCCCTGCACCGGCTGGGCTGGGACGAGGCCATCGGCTCGTCCGGCACCATCCGCGCCATCGGCCAGGCCCTCAAATCAGGCGGCATGGGCAATGGCGAGGTCAATGCCGAAGGCCTTGCCTGGCTCAAGCGCAAGCTGTTCAAGCTGGGTGACATCGACAAGATCGACTTCGATGGGGTCAAGCCGGACCGCCGCGCCATCTTCCCAGCAGGCCTGGCGATCCTCGAAGCGATTTTCGATGCCCTGGAACTTGCCCGCATGGACCATTGCGACGGAGCCCTGCGCGAAGGCGTGCTGTACGACCTGCTGGGCCGCCACCAGCATGAGGACGTGCGCGAACGCACCCTGACCTCTCTGATGGAGCGCTACCACGTCGACAAGGGCCAGGCAGCCCGCGTCGAGCGCAAGGCGCTGCACGCCTTTGACCAGGTGGCCAAGGCGTGGGACCTGGAGGAGGGCATCTGGCGAGAGCTGCTGGGCTGGGCGGCCAAGGTGCACGAAGTGGGCCTGGACATCGCCCACTACCACTACCACAAACACGGCGCCTATCTGATCGAACACTCCGACCTGGCTGGCTTCTCCCGCGAGGACCAGCTGATGCTGGCCCTGCTGGTGCGTGGACACCGACGCAACATCCCCAAGGACAAGTTCGCCGATTTCGGCGACGAAGGCGTCAAGCTGATCCGCCTGTGCGTGCTGCTGCGCTTCGCCATCCTGTTCCACCACATCCGCGGTACCCAGCAGATGCCCAAGGTGGTCCTGCATGCCGCTGGCCACAGCCTGGACGTGGAATTCCCCGACGGCTGGCTGGAACAGAACCAGCTGACCCAGGCCGACTTCGCCAACGAAGCGGAGTGGCTGGCCCGGGTCGGCGTCGTCCTCAGCGTACGATAAGTACCGGGTTGCTCAGGCGCTCCAGCAGGGTCGCCTGGGCACTGCGCGGATTCTGGTTGCCGGTGGGCGTACTGCGCAGGTAACGACCGTCCGATTGCAGGATCCAGGCGTGGGTGTTGTCGGTCAGGTAGCTTTCCAGCTCCTTCTTGACCCGCAGCACCAGCTTCTTGCCTTCCACCGGGAAACAGGTCTCGACACGCTTGTCGAGGTTGCGCTCCATCCAGTCGGCGCTGGACAGGAACATCTGCTCCTCGCCGCCGTTGAGGAAGTAGAACACCCGGGTGTGCTCGAGGAAGCGGCCGATGATCGAGCGTACGTGGATGTTGTGCGACACCCCTGCGATACCCGGACGCAGGCAGCACATGCCGCGCACCACCAGGTCGATGCGCACGCCCGACTGGCTGGCCTTGTACAGCGCGCGGATGATCTTGGCATCGGTCAGCGAGTTGAACTTGGCAATGATATGCGCCGGCTTGCCCTCCAGGGCGAACTGGGTCTCCCGGGCGATCATGTCGAGCATGCCCTTCTTCAGGGTGAAGGGTGCGTGCAGCAGCTTCTTCATGCGCAGGGTCTTGCCCATGCCGATCAGCTGACTGAACATCTTACCGACGTCTTCACAGAGCGCTTCGTCGGAGGTCAGCAGGCTGTAGTCGGTGTACAGGCGGGCGTTGCCGGCGTGGTAGTTACCGGTCCCCAGGTGCGCATAGCGCACGATGTCACCGGCTTCGCGGCGCAGGATCAGCATCATCTTGGCGTGGGTCTTGAAGCCCACCACACCGTAGATCACCACCGCGCCGGCGGCCTGCAGGCGGCTGGCCATCTGCAGGTTGGACTCCTCGTCGAAGCGTGCGCGCAATTCGATCACGGCGGTGACTTCCTTGCCGTTTCGCGCCGCGTCGACCAGCGCATCGACGATCTCCGAGTTGGCACCGCTGCGGTACAGGGTCTGGCGCACGGCCAGGACATGAGGATCCTTGGCTGCCTGGCGCAGCAGGTCGACCACCGGGGTGAAGGACTCGAATGGGTGCATCAGCAGGATGTCCTGCTTGCTCACCACGCTGAAGATGTTGTCGGCGTTCTGCAGCAGCTTGGGGATGCCCGGGGTGAACGGGGTGTACTGCAGTTCCGGGTGGCTATCCAGGCCGGTGATGCTGAACAGGCGCGTCAGGTTGACCGGGCCGTTGACCTGGTACAGCTCGTTTTCGCTCAGGCTGAACTGCTTGAGCAGGTAGTCGGACAGGTGCTTGGGGCAGGTATCGGCCACTTCCAGGCGCACGGCATCGCCGTAGCGACGCGAGAACAGCTCGCCGCGCAGGGCGCGGGCCAGGTCTTCGACGTCTTCGGAGTCCAGCGCCAGGTCGGCGTTGCGGGTCAGGCGGAACTGGTAGCAGCCCTTGACCTTCATGCCTTGGAACAGGTCGTCGGCGTGGGCATGGATCATCGAGGAGAGGAACACGTAGTTGTCGCCAGCCCCACCCACGTCCTCCGGCACGCGGATCACCCGCGGCAGCAGGCGCGGCGCCGGGATGATCGCCAGGCCCGAGTCGCGGCCGAAGGCGTCGATACCCTCGAGCTCGACGATGAAGTTCAGGCTCTTGTTGACCAGCAGCGGGAATGGGTGGGTCGGGTCGAGGCCGATCGGGGTAATGATTGGCGCGATCTCGTCGCGGAAGTAGCGACGCACCCAGGCCTTGAGCTTCTGCGTCCAGTGCCGGCGACGGATGAAGCGGATCTGGTGCTTTTCCAGTTCAGGCAGCAGCACGTCGTTGAGGATCGCGTATTGGCGATCGACCTCGCTGTGCACCAAGTCACTGATGCGCGCCAGTGCCTGGTGCGGCTGCAGGCCGTCGGCGCCGGCCTGTTCGCGGGCGAAGGTGATCTGCTTCTTCAGGCCCGCCACTCGAATCTCGAAGAACTCATCCAGGTTGCTGGAGAAGATCAGCAGAAATTTCAGGCGCTCGAGCAGCGGATAGGACTCATCCAGCGCCTGCTCCAGCACGCGAATGTTGAACTGCAGCTGCGAAAGCTCGCGATGAATGTACAGGCTGCTGTCGTCCAGGCTGGGGATGCTGATCGCAGGCGTGGGGGCAGGGGCCGGCGCTGGTGTTTCTACCAACGGCTCGGGCACCGCTGGCATGTCAGGCGGCGTCTGCACCATCTGCTCGGGCACCGGCTGGGCTTCCTTGATCTCGACAGGGGTGAGTACTTCGTTATTCATCTGGCGTTCCTGAAGGGCGTTACTGCCCTCTCAACAATTGAGCGGCACGAACGGCGAAATAGGTGAGGATGCCATCAGCCCCTGCCCGTTTGAAAGCGGTCAGGGATTCGAGGATGACTGCCTCGCTGAGCCAGCCATTCTGGATGGCGGCCATGTGCATGGCGTATTCGCCGCTCACCTGATAGACAAAGGTTGGGACCTTGAACTCGCTTTTGACGCGATGCACGATGTCCAGGTAAGGCATACCCGGCTTGACCATGACCATGTCTGCACCTTCGGCGAGGTCAGTGGCCACTTCATGCAGGGCTTCGTCGCTGTTGGCCGGGTCCATCTGGTAGGAGGCCTTGTTGGCCTTGCCCAGGTTCAGGGCCGAGCCGACCGCGTCGCGGAATGGACCATAGTAGGCGCTGGCGTACTTGGCCGAGTAGGCCATGATGCGCACGTTGACGTGGCCAGCCAGCTCCAGGGCTTCGCGGATCGCCTGCAGGCGGCCGTCCATCATGTCCGAAGGGGCCACCACCTGGGCGCCGGCATCGGCATGGGACAGGGCCTGGCGGACCAGCGCATCGACGGTGACGTCGTTCTGCACGTAACCCTCTTCATCGAGGATACCGTCCTGACCGTGAGTAGTGAACGGGTCGAGGGCCACGTCGGTGATGACCCCAAGCTCCGGGAAGCGGGCACGCAGGGCGCGGGTGGCACGTTGGGCGATACCCTCCGGGTTCCAGGCCTCGGCACCGTCCAGCGACTTCTTCTCCACCGGCGTGACCGGGAACAGCGCCAGGGCTGGAATGCCCAGCTCGACCCACGCTTGCGCAGCTTCGAGCAGCAGGTCGATCGACAGCCGCTCGACGCCCGGCATCGACGGCACTTGCTCGCGACGGTTTTCACCGTCCAGCACGAACACGGGCAGGATCAGGTCATCGACGGTCAGGACGTTTTCGCGAACCAGGCGACGGGAGAACGCGTCACGACGGTTGCGGCGCAGGCGGGTGGCAGGAAACAAACGGTTAGCGGGGGTAAAGCTCACGGCAGACTCCTGAGCTCGCGCGGCAGGCGAGCGCGACAGTTATAAGCGGCCATTATGACGCCTGTGTGACAGGCAAGGGCAACCCTGCGACTTGTGGACGCAGGCATTACTCTTGTAGGAATGTTCACGTCGAGACACATTTGGACACTTTCCCCAACGCGCGTGAAGGGGTAGGCTGCGCGTTCATTTCGCCAGCATCCTGAACATGCTTCAACAATTCCTGCAAGATTTCGGCTACTTTGCCCTTTTTCTCGGCACGTTTTTTGAAGGTGAGACCATCCTGGTTCTCGCGGGCTTCCTAGCGTTCCGTGGATACATGGACATCAACCTGGTGGTGCTGGTGGCATTCTTCGGCAGTTATGCCGGCGATCAGCTCTGGTACTTCATGGGGCGTCGCCATGGCCGCGCCTTGCTGGCGCGCAAGCCGCGCTGGCAGTTGCTCGGTGACAGGGCCCTTGAACATATCCGCCGGCACCCGGACATCTGGGTGCTGAGCTTCCGCTTCGTCTATGGCCTGCGCACGGTGATGCCGGTGGCCATCGGCCTGTCCGGGTACCCGCCACGGCGCTACCTGTTGCTCAATGGCATTGGCGCGGCGGTGTGGGCCCTCGCGTTGGGCGCGGCCGCGTATCACTTCGGCGCCATCCTTGAGGGCCTGCTTGGCAACGTGAAGAAGTACGAGCTCTGGGTGCTCGGTGGCTTGTTGTTGCTGGGCGGCCTGCTCTGGCTGCGCCGCCGCTTCAGGGCGGCGCAGGTGGCGCGCAAGGAAGCGGCAGACGAAGCCCTCGCCCAGCAGAAAAATGAACGTCCCTGAGTCTTCCTCCCCGTCAGCGTGGCCAATGGAATGAACACGCTGGTGCTGCGACACTCCAATGTGCAAAGGCCCCGCGAAGGGTTTTCAGCGAAATTTAAGCCACATCTGCCAAACTAGATGTCATTCGATACCTCGGCACTGGAGTGTGAGCATGACAAAAAAAGTTGCAGTGATTCTGTCCGGCTGCGGCGTGTATGACGGCGCCGAAATCCACGAAAGCGTGATTACCCTACTGCGTCTCGACCAACGCGGGGCCCAGGTACAATGCTTTGCGCCGAACATCGCGCAGATGCATGTCATCGACCACCTGACGGGCGAAACCATGTCCGAATCGCGCAATGTGCTGGTGGAATCTGCGCGCATCGCTCGAGGCAATATCAAGGACCTGCGTGAGGCCGATGCCAAGGAATTCGACGCATTGATCGTGCCGGGGGGGTTTGGCTCGGCGAAGAACCTCTCCAACTTTGCCGTCGAAGGCGCCAACTGTACCGTTCATCCTGATGTACTGGCGTTGGCGGAAGCCTTCGCCGAGGCGGGCAAGCCGGTCGGTCTGATCTGCATCTCGCCGGCGCTGGCGGCGAAGATCTATGGCCCGGGCGTGGTGTGCACCATCGGTAACGACGCCGATACCAGCGCCGCCGTGGTGAAGATGGGGGGCACCCATGAAGAGTGCGATGTCCATGACATCGTCGAAGACACCCAGCGCAAACTGGTCTCTACCCCGGCCTACATGCTCGCCCACTCGATCAGCGAGGCGGCTGGCGGGATTTACAAACTGGTGGACAGAGTGCTCGAGTTGACGCACGAGAATGACTAGGTAATCGCAGGGTCGCGACTGCCGCGATGGGCCGCAAAAGCGGTCCCAATCCCTGCTATCGCGGTGAATCAGGTGGTTCGAGGTCGCTGGCCTTACGGCCGCTGCGCGCCCGATCGCGGGGCAAGCCCGTTCCTACAGGCCCAACCCACTGTGGGAGCGTGCCTTGCGCCGCGATGGGCCGCGAAGCGGCCCCAATCCCTGCAGTCGCGGTGTATCAGGTGGTTCGAGGTCGCTGGCCTTACGGCCGCTGCGCGCCCGATCGCGGGGTAAGCCCGCTCCTACTGTTTCCTCGCCGAACCGCGAGCTTATCCCTGCCGCGCCAGCCGCGTCAGAATCCGGTCCAGGGCATTGGCGAACGCTTGCTTCTCCTTGTCACCATAAGGCGCCTGCCCTCCGCCAACCTGGCCCTGTTCGCGCAACTCGGTGAACAGGTTGCGCACCGCCAGGCGGTCGCCCATGTTGCGCTCGTCGAACTCGCGCCCTCGCGGGTCGAGCGCGGCGACGCCCTTCTTGATGAGGCGGTCCGCCAAGGGCACATCGCTGCAGATCACCAGCTCGCCGGGCTGCGCGTGCTCGACCAGGTAATCATCGGCCGCATCCGGCCCCGCCGGCACCACAATCAGCTTCACACAGGCGAACGCCGGCTTGATCTGCCCTTGACCTGCGACCAGCACCACCTCCAACTGACGCTTGAGGGCAAACTTGACCAACTGGTCCTTGGCCGCCTTGGGACAGGCGTCCGCATCGATCCATACTCGCATGGCCAACCCTCCAGAAATACGAACCGGCATTATCGCCGGGCCACCGTCTTGCCACAAACCAGCCAT
>JAEWGL010000198.1 GCA_023388335.1 Pseudomonadota bacterium
TGCCCACCTGTACCGGCCCTGATAACCCCTGGGATTGCCAGCCGGGCCAGGCAGTAGCAGACTCGGCATTCCCCTTCCTTGTCCGAGACCCGGTCATGCTCGAACTGCGCCCCAACTGCGAATGCTGCGGTATTGACCTGCCAGGTGATAGCGCGCACGCGCTGATCTGCTCGTTCGAGTGCACCTTCTGCCGGACCTGCAGTACCACCCATTTCAAGGGCAGGTGTCCCAACTGCGCGGGCCAGCTGGTCGATCGGCCGCCCCGCGTCGAATGCGCACTGGCGCGCAACCCGGCGTCTGCCAAGCGCATCGTCAGACCCCACGCGGGCTGCAGCGGGCGCTGAGGTCGGTTTCTGCGTGGCAGTCAGCCCCAATCTGTACCTACGGGTCGGCCTGCCTGTCTCTTTTTTCGCCTAGATCCCAGCTTTTTTTCCGTTTCGTCGCAGTTTGCCGATCTGCGCTGGTTAAAATCCATAGCTATTGTAGGAGTATTCAACATCACTACTCTGTTTTTTCAACAGCCCTATACTCCCGGTACTCAAGGCTAGGCAATCGACGTATTGTTCGCGCGCTGCCGGCCCCTGGCGCAGACCCGTTCCTGGGTAGAACAGGAAACGGACCACATTCCGACAAGGAGTTGCTTATGACCACCGTACTGATGGTCGATGACCACCCCACTATTCGCCTCGCCGTGCGCATGCTGCTTGAACGCGAGCGGTTCCAGGTCATAGGCGAAAGCGGTGATGGCATAGAAGCGGTGCAGATGGCCCGTCAACTGCGGCCTGACATCGTCATCCTGGACATCGGCCTGCCAGGCCTGGATGGCATGGAAGTCATCAAACGCCTCAAGAACATGGAGCCGGTACCGCGCATCATGGTCTTGACCGGGCAACCTGCCGACCTGTACGTACGGCGCTGCATGGATGCCGGTATTTCCGCGTTCGTGAACAAGGACGAGGGCACCGAGGCCTTGACGTTCGCGGTCAAGGCCATGGCCAAGGGGTATTCCACTTTCCCCGACATGACCATCAACCGCAGCATGCTGGAAAGTGAGTCGGCGCGCCTGGGCAGCCTGTCCAACCGTGAAGTCGAAGTACTGCGTCGCCTGAGCAGTGGCCAGAATAACAAGTTCATCGGCCAGGCCATGCAACTCAGTGCCAAGACCATCAGCACCTATAAAGGCAGGATCATGGACAAGCTCAAGACCGACTCGCTGGTGGAGATGGTAGACCTGGCCAAGCGCAACAAGGTGATCTGACCGGCGATGAGAGCACGCGCCTTGCTGCTGTTGCTGGTGAGTCTGCTGGCACCGATGCTGGCGGCCGCCCAGGACAGTGAGCCACGCCACCTGTTGGCCCGCTCGCAGAGCGCAACCTCGCCCTTGCAGCTGTCGGCGACCGAGCGTCAATGGCTCAAGAACCGCCAGGTCCTGCGCCTGGGCAGTTCCAGCCCCGACTATCCGCCGTTCGAGATCAACATCAGCCAGGGCGACTATGAAGGCCTGAGTGCCGACTATGCCGGACTGATCAGCGAGCTGCTGGGCATCCCGGTGCAGGTGCAGCGCTACCCGACACGCCAGGCAGCCATCACCGCCCTGCACGAGGGCCGCATCGACCTGCTGGGTAGCTCCAATGCCTTCGAGGCCGCCGATGCCGAGCTGATGCTCAGCAATGCCTACGCCGATGACCAGCCAGTGATCATCACCGCCCAGCACAGCAACCTGGGCAGCGACGACGACCTCAGCGGCAAGCGCCTGGTCATGGTCGACCATTACCTGCCGGTGGACGACATGCGTCGGCTCTACCCCCAGGCCCAGCTGATGCTGACCCGCTCTGCCCTCTCCGGGCTCTCGGCCGTCGCCCTGGGCCAGGCCGATGCCTACCTGGGTGACGCGATCAGTAGCGACTTCCTGATCGGCAAGAGCTTCCGTGGGCGGGTGAAGATCAATCACTTCGTCAAGGTACCGCTGGACACCTTCGCCTTCGCCATCGACCGAGGCAACCCGCAGTTGCATGTCCTGGTCAATCGAGCACTGGCGCAGATCAGCGAGCATGAGCGCCTGAACATCCTGCGCCGCTGGACCAGCGGCAATACCAGCATCCTCCTGGAACGCCGCCTGGCGGCCTTGACCGACGAGGAACGCACGTGGGCCGAGCAACACCCGCAGGTCAGGGTCATCATCACCCCATCCCTGGCGCCGCTGACCTTCAATGACGACCAGCAGAAACTGCGTGGCATCACCGCCGACATCCTCGAGCAGATCAGCCTGCGCACCGGCTTGCATTTCCAGATCCTGCAGAGCGACTCTGTCCCGGCGATGATCGAGCAGGTCCAACAGGGCAAGGCCGATATGATCGGAGCCCTGGGCTATGGCTACCAGCGCGAGGCCCACCTGCGTTTCACCCGGCCCTACCTGGTGAGCCCTCGGGTGCTGGTGACCCGCCCCCGCGAAGCGCTCGATCCCTCCGCGCCGCTGGCGGGCAAACGCCTGGCCGTCATTCGCAATCATCCGTTCAGGCAGCGCCTGCTCGAAGACAATCCCGGCCTGCACCTGGTGGAGGTCGAAAATCCTTTGCAACTGATGGAAGCGGTGGTCCAGGGCAAGGCCGACGTGGCGTTGAGCTCGATGATCAACGCCACCTATTTCACCAGTCGGCTATTCAACGGCAAACTGCAGATCGCCTCGCTGTACGGAGAAGACCCGGCCACCGCCGCCTTCGCCACGGCCCGCGACAAGCCGCAGCTGCAGGCCATCCTCAACAAGGCGCTGCTGAGTATCCCGCCGGAAGAGATGGACCAGTTGGTCAATCGCTGGCGGGTCAATGCGGTGATCAGCGACAGCCCCTGGCGCAACTACCGTTCACTGGTGCTGCAGATCCTGATTATCTCGGCGCTGCTGCTGGCAGGAGTGATTTTCTGGAACAGCTATCTGCGCAAGCTCATCCACCAGCGCACCGAGGCGCAACAGGCGCTGCAGGCCCAGCTAGCGCTGACCCGCGGGCTGCTCGAGCAACTGCGCCAGGCCAAGGATGATGCCGAGCAGGCCAGCCTGGCGAAAAGCACGTTCCTGGCCACCATGAGCCATGAGATCCGCACACCCATGAATGCCGTGATCGGCCTGCTGGAACTTGCCCTTGAAGACAGCGAGCATGGGCGCTACGACCGCGAGTCGCTCAAGACCGCCTACGACTCGGCCGTGGCCCTGCTTGAGCTGATCGGCGAGATCCTCGACATTTCGCGCATCGAATCTGGCCACATGACCCTTCAGCCGACCGCCACCGACCTGGTCGCCCTGGTGCGTGATACGGTCAAGGTGTTCGACGGCAACCTACGCATCAAGGGCTTGCACTTGCAGCTTGAGCTGCCCTCCACGCCGCTATGGGTCGAGGTGGACGCTGGGCGTTTCCGGCAGATCCTCGCCAACCTGCTGAGCAACGCCATCAAGTTCACCGAACAGGGGCAGGTCAGTGTCCGTTTGCGCGCGCGCGAGGGCGGACCCGATGGATCCCAGGCACTGCACCTGCACCTGCAGGTGCAGGACAGCGGCATTGGCATCAGCCCCGACGACCAGGCGCGGTTATTCAGTGCGTTTGTCCAGGTCGAAGGCCCGCGGGCGCGCCAGGGCGCGGGGCTGGGGCTGGTGATCAGCCGCACCCTGTGCCAGCTGATGGGCGGCGCGCTCAGCCTGCAGAGCCTGGAAGGCATCGGCACCCAGGTGGATGTGCGCCTGTCGCTGCCATCGGCCCAGGCACCGATCGAGGAGTATGCCCCGGTGGCCGAGGAGGTCCGCTCACGCTCGCTGGAAATCCTGGTGGCGGACGACTACCCCGCCAACCTGATGCTGCTGACCAAGCAACTGAACACCCTGGGCCACCGCGTGACCCAGGCCATCGACGGCCAGGCTGCCCTGGCCCTATGGCAAGCGCAGCCTTTCGACGTGGTCATCACCGATTGCAGCATGCCACTGATGGACGGCCATGAGCTCACCCGGCGCATCCGCGCCCTGGAGTGTCAGGCCGACCGAGGCGCGTGCCGCATTCTCGGGCTCACCGCCAACGCCCAGACCGAAGAACGTGAACGCTGCCTGGCCAGCGGCATGGACGATTGCCTGTTCAAGCCGATCGGCCTGCAGACCTTGCGCGCCCAACTATCGCAGACTGTCGATGAGCGCCACGAGGTGCCGCCGGACCACACCACGCCGGCCTCTCTCGGCGGCTTTGACCTAGACAGCCTGCACCACCTGACCCAAGGCGACGAGGACCTGATCTTGCGCTTGGTCACCCAGCTGGCCGAGAGCAATGCCGACGACCTGCAGGCCCTGCGCGCACTCGGCGCTACCCCGGATGTCCAGGCGCTTCGGGTACTGGTGCATCGGATCAAGGGTGGGGCAAAGATGCTCAAAGTGCGCGACGTGGTGCTGCACTGCGAGGCCATCGAGCAGGCCAACACCGGCGGCAGACCCCTGCAGCCCTTGTTGCAGGCGCTGGAAGCCAGCCTATTGGGCCTGGATCAGGCGCTGCAGCAAACGGCCCAGAGGTATGCAGTACACGGCTTCACGACCAAACCCTAGTGCAGGTGCAAGGTCGAACTGATCTGGCTGATCGCGTCGACCACGTGCTGCGAACCCTGCTGAATCTCCAGGATCACCTCCCCCGCCTCGTTGGCCAGTTCCACGCCCAAGCGGGTGCGGGACAGGCTCGATTGCATGCTGGCCACCGCCGTCAGTGACAGGTCGTGGTTCTGCCGCACCACCTCGACGATATCCAGGGTGGCCTTGCTGGTCCGCGCTGCCAGGTTGCGTACCTCGTCGGCCACCACGGCGAAGCCGCGGCCATGCTCACCCGCCCGGGCGGCCTCGATCGCCGCGTTGAGGGCCAGCAGGTTGGTTTGGTCGGCGATGCCGCGGATGGCCTGCACGATCTGCCCGATCACCTCCGACTGCCGGCTCACCGCGTCGATGCCGCGGGCGGCATCGTTGAGCTCCCGCGAAATGTCCTCGATCACCTGTACCGCCTGCTGCACCACCTGCGAGCCCTTGCGCGCGCAGGCATCGTTCTGCACCGAGGTGGCGTGGGCCGACTCGGCGGCAGTCTGCTGGGTGCTGATCTGCTGGGTAATGTCGCTGGCGAACTTGACCACCTTATATAGGCGGCCCTTGGTATCGAAGATCGGGTTGTAGGAGGCTTCCAGGTAAACGACGCGGCCCTGCTTGTCGATGCGTTCGAAACGGTGCGAGTGGTATTCGCCGCGGTTGAGCGAGGCCCAAAACTCGCGGTATTGCGCCGACTCCCGATCATGGGGATGGCAAAACAGCCCGTGGTGGCGGCCTTGCACCTCCTCGGCGCGGTAGCCCATGGTCGCCAGGAAGTTCTGGTTGGCCTTGATCACCCGCCCCTGCGGGGTGAACTCGATCATGGCCATGGACCGGCCGATGGCATTGAGTAGACTCTCGCTCTCATGCGCCTGCAGCACCCGGCGGGTGATGTCGGACGCCACCTTGATCACGCTGGTGACCTGGTTCCCGGCATCGAGTACCGGCATGTAGCAGGCTTCCAGCCAGACCTCCCGGCCTTGGCGGTCGAGGCGCTCAAAGGTTCCGCTGATGGCCTTGCCTTGCCCCAGATCGCGCCAGAGCTGCTGGTATTCGGCGCTCCTGCTGTAGGCCGGGTCGCAGAAGATCCGGTGGTGCTGGCCACGGATGTCTTCGGCATCGTAGCCCATGGCCTGGCAGAACTGATCATTGGCCTGCAGGATGGTGCCATCGGGGCTGAATTCGATCATTGCCATGGACCGGCTGATCGCCGCAAGCTTGGCCTCGGTGCGGGCCAAGGCCTGCGTGCTGCGTTGAATCTCGGCCAGGTCGGCCTTGTTGTGATAAGCGAACATGGTGGTCCCAAGCTCCTGCATAGGATTGGCTGAGCATAGATGGGCATCTGCGGGGCGCAAGCAAAAGGCCACTAGTGGGCGGGCAAATCTCTGGGCGCGCCGACTCTATCCTGCCTCATGAACTCTCACGCACCATCAACTCGAAACCCAGGTCTTGGCGCTGGGTCGTCACGCGCTTGCCGTCGAGCAGGTGCAACAGCGCCTGCGCGGCTGCGCGGCCGACCGCTGCGCGCGGGGTGCGGATCGAGGTGAGCCGGGGGACCATGTGCGCCGAAGCCGGCAGGTCGTTGAAACCGACCATTGCCACCTGCTGGGGCACTTCGATGCCCTGCCGCAAGGCCTGGAGTACTGCGCCCTGGGCCAGGTCGTCGTTGCAGAAAAATATCCCGTCGACATCCGGTACCTGGGCCAGCATCTGGCTGAACAGCTCACTGCCGAGCCCGATCGACGAAGGTTGCGGCGATAGCAACTCCAGCTCCGGCGCCCGCAGCCCGGCCTCGGCCAGCCCCTGGCGGAAGCCTTCGGCACGCTGCATCACCCGCGGATCGAGTTGGGCGGCGATGAAGCCAAGCCGCCGCCGACCGCGCTCGATCAGGTGGCGGGCAGCCGCTCGGCCGGCCTCCTGCTGGGAGAAACCCACCGATACCGCATCGTCGTCACCGCCCAGCTCCATCATGTGCACGCAGGGCACGCCACTGGCCACCAGCATCTGGCGCGAGGCGTCACTGCGGTCGAAGCCTGTGAGCAGCATGCCGCAGGGCTGGTAGGCCAGGTAATTGCGGATCAGGTTTTCTTCCTGGGCCAGGTCGTAATGGTAGTTGCCGATCAGCACCTCGAGTCCACGGGGCCGCATCACCGCGTGGATGGCCTCGAGGGTATCGATGAACAGCTGGTTGGACAGCGACGGGATCAGCACCACCACCGACTGACTTCTGGCCGATGCAAGGGCCCGGGCCGCCGGATTGGCCACATACCCCAGGGCAACCGCGGCGATTTGAACCTTTTCCACCAGTTCCGGGGCAACGGTGCTCACCCCGCGCAGCGCGCGCGAAGCGGTGATCGGAGAAACCCCGGAGAGCCTGGCCACTTCGGCCAGGGTGGGACGACCTGTAGTACGGGAGCCAGTGCGGGTCATGGAGTGTTGTTTTTCGACTTGCCAAAGAGAGGGAACGGGCACTAAGGTAGCGCTGTCTCAGAGCACAGGCAATGCCCTATTGGTAGCAGATCCGTGCTGGGCGTCCATACTGCGTTACACAAGATCAATAAAACCCGGGAAGCTGGTGTCCTTGTTTACGGCCAATAGAGCCCGAGACAGCGCTATCTCACCCCGCAGGAGGTACTGATGAATTCTCCCCTGTCCGCAATCGTGGTGATGGGCGTGGCTGGCTGTGGCAAGAGCTGCATCGGCGCTGCCATTGCCGTGAAAAGCGGCGGCCGCCTGATCGAAGGCGATGCCTTTCACCCTGCCGCGAACATCGAGAAGATGAGCGCTGGCATTCCCTTGAACGACGACGACCGCGCCGGCTGGCTCGTGCGCCTGGGCGAGGAGTTGCAGGCCACCTTGAAGGCCGGCGAGCGTCCCATTCTCACCTGTTCGGCCCTCAAACGCAGCTACCGCGACAGGCTGCGCCAGGCCGTGCCGGATTTGGGGTTCGTATTTCTTGAACTCACCCCGGTCGCGGCCGAACAGCGGGTCCTGGCCCGTCCTGGCCACTTCATGCCCGCCAGCCTCATCGACAGCCAGTTCGCTGCCCTTGAGCCACCCCATGGCGAACCGCTGACCCTGGCCCTCGATGCCACGCAACCGATCGCGCAACTCGCCGTCGCGGTCGACCAATGGCTAAAGCCCTGCGGTGAGCGGAAGCTGGCGCGAACCGCCTAACCGGCGGTTCTCGGCTCACCAAAGACAGCGCTGTCTCGACGCCAAACGGCGTCGAAAGTTCCGCCACAACAACGATAAAGTCGAGGCACTGAACGATGTTCGGACTGGCTACTGAAACTTACCTGCTGCTTGATGCCCTGGTCACCATCGTGGGCCTGGTGCTGCTGATTACTCACTTCAAGGTCCACCCCTTCGTCGCCCTGACCCTGGCGGCAGGCTTTCTCGGCCTGACCTCCGGGATGGAAGTGGCCAAGGTCATGAAGTCGTTCCAGGACGGCTTCGGCGGCGTGCTCGGCTTCGTCGGCATCGTCCTGGCCTTGGGGACCATGCTTGGCAAGCTCATGGCCGACTCAGGCGGCGCCGACCAGATCGCCCAGACCCTGATCCGGGCGTTCGGCGTGCGGCGCGTGCATTGGGCGATGATGTTTGCCGCGTTTCTGGTAGGCATTCCGCTGTTCTTCGAGATTGGCTTCGTGCTGTTGATCCCCTTGGTGTTCATCGTCGCCCGGCGCTCCGGCGTGTCGCTGATCAAGATCGGCATCCCGTTGCTGGCCGGCCTCTCTGTGGTCCATGGCTTGGTGCCGCCGCACCCAGGCCCATTGCTGGCGATCGGCATCTTCAATGCCGACATCGGCAAGACCATTTTCTACGGCCTGATAGTTGCCTTGCCCACCGCGGTGATCGCGGGCCCTCTGTTCGGCAACTTCATTTCGCGCTACATCCCTGGCACGCCATCCCAGGAGCTGATGGACCAGATCGCCCGCGAATCGAACCAGCAGAACCTGCCTAGCTTCAGCATCACGCTGATCACCGTGCTGTTGCCGGTATTCCTGATGCTGCTCAAGACCTTCGCCGACGTGGTGCTGCCGGCCGAACACATCGTGCGCCAGTGGATGGACCTGATCGGTCACCCCATCACCGCCCTGCTTGCCGCCCTGCTGTTGGCCTTCTACACCTTTGGCGCCGCGCGCGGCTTCTCGCGTCAGCAGATCATGAAACTGCTCGACCAGAGCCTGGCCCCCACAGCGGCGATCATCCTCATCGTCGGTGCTGGCGGCGGCTTCAAGCAGATGCTGGTGGATACCGGCGTGGGCAACGTGATCGGGCAGATGGCCGTACAGGCGCAGATCTCGCCGATCCTCCTGGCCTGGCTGGTGGCCGCGGTGATTCGCATTGCCACAGGCTCGGCGACGGTCGCCACCATTACCGGCGCTGGCATCGTCGCTCCGGTGGTGGACATGGTTCCCGGCGTCAACCGCGAACTGCTGGTGCTGGCCACGGGGGCCGGCTCGCTGATCCTCTCGCACGTCAACGATGCCGGCTTCTGGCTGGTCAAGCAGTATTTCAACATGACTGTGGCAGAGACCTTCAAGACCTGGAGCATGATGGAAACCATCCTCTCGGTGGTCGGCATCATCTTCATCATGTTGCTCTCTTTGGTGGTGTGACCGTCTGTCGAACAGAGGGCACCACGGACAGGTGCCTGAGGCCTACAAGGGCATGTGCCGGCGTTGCGGCTACGCGCGCCGGCCACGCTGCTTTCCAACAAAAGGAGTTTGTCGATGAAACCGTCCTTGATCCCCGGCCTATTCCTCGCCGCTGCCCTGACCGCCCCGCTCGCCCTGGCAATCGGCACCGGCCCGACCCATCCGGACAACCCGCACGGCACCATGCCTGATGCGGGTACAGAGAGCACGCGCAACCCTATTCAGAGCCCGGAGCCGCGGGATACCGACCCGCGGGTACAGGGTAACGACCCTGAGAGCCCGCCGCTCGAAAAGCCAGTCGATCCGCGCTTGCCCGGGATGGACGGCAGTGGCTCGGAAGGCACCAGCGGCAGCGGTGCCAGCGGCGGTCATGACGGTGGCCATGAGCGCTGATCACCATTGGCGTTTGTCGGGTCGACTCAAGCCAAGCTTCTCGATCCGGTAGCGCAGCATGTCCCGGCTCAGGCCCAGCAACCGCGCCGACTTGGTGACGTTCCAGTCGGTGCGATCCAAGGCCTTGCAGACCAGCTCACGCTCCATGTCCGGCAGTGTGGTGCGTGGATCGATCTCATGGCGCGGCGCCTCGTAGCTGATAGGTACCGGTATGGCTACAGGCTCGTCGATCAGGCTCATGCACAAGTTCAGCTGGTGTGTGGCAATCACCTCGCTTGGCGCCAGCAGCACAGTCTGCTCCAGCATGTTGCGTAACTCCCGTACGTTTCCTGGCCAGCTGTAGCCGAGCATCAGTGACTCGGCCTCGCGGGAGAAGCGCAGGTTCGGTTTGCCGTAGCGCCGCCCGTGGTGGGCCAGGAAGTGCCGGGCCAGCAGCAGGATGTCCTGGCCACGGGCATACAGGCGCGGCACCTTCAGCGCGATGATGCGCAGGCGGAAGAACAGGTCGCGGCGGAACTTGCCTTGCTGCACCATCTGCTCCAGGTTGCAGTTGGTGGCGCTGATGATACGCAGGTCGACCTTGCGTTCCTTGACCGCACCGATGCGCCGAATGCTGCGGTCTTCGAGCAACTTGAGCAACTTGGCTTGCAGCACCAGGTCCATCTCACCGATCTCGTCGAGGAACAGCGTGCCGCCATCGGCTGCCTCCACCAGCCCCACGCGGCGCTCCTTGGCATCGGTAAAGGCGCCTTTCTCATGGCCGAACAGCTCCGCTTCGAGCAGGTTGGCGGGAATCGAAGCGCAATTGAACTCAATGAAGGGTCCCTTGGCGCGCGCGCCATCGAAATGCAGGGCGCGGGCCACCAGTTCCTTGCCGGTGCCGGTCTCGCCTTCCACGAGCACCGGTGGCAGGTCGTCGCTGGCCATGCGCCGCTCGGCGTCGAGCAACTGCCGCAAGGTGTGCTTGAGGCCTTGCATGGCCGGCGACTCGCCGATCATGGCCTGCAAGCCGGATTTCTGCGCCTCGCGTTCCTGGTAGAACGACAAGGTGCGCTCCATCCGCTCGGTCGCCAGGGCCTTGTCGAGCATCAGCTTGAGCTCGGCCAGCACCACCGGTTTGGTCAGGTAATGGAAAGCGCCCTCCTTCATGGCCAGCACAGCGTCTTCGACGTTGCCATAGCCGGTCATCATGATCACCTTGAGCGCCGGATCGCGTGCCACCAGGGTACTCAACAGCTCGTGGCCGCCCATGCCAGGCAATGAGTTGTCGGTCAGCACCGCGTCCGGCTGATGGCGCTGCAGGTGCTCCAGGGCAAGTTCGGCACTGTGGCAAACAGTGACCTCGAAGCCTTTGAGACTAAGGTAGGTTCGGATGTTGTCGGCGAGGATTTCATCATCCTCGACTACCAGGATGCTGTGCTGCATGTTCCCCTCCCGCTGCAATGTTGAAGATCAGGCACACGCGCGTTCCTTCTTCCTCGCGGCTGCTCAGGCTGACCGAGCCACCGAAGCGTTCCATGATGCGCTTGACCAGTACCAAGCCGACCCCTAGGCCGCCCTGCTTGGTGGTGAAAAACGGTTTGAAGACCATGTTTTCCTGCTGGCGGGTCATGCCCTTGCCCGTGTCGCTCAGGGTCAGTTGCACGTTCTGCCCGTCGAGGTTGCCTACCTCCGCCAGCAGGCGACCGCCCTGGGGCATGGCCTCCAGGGCATTGGAAAACAGGCTGTTGAGAATCTGCGTCAGCTGCAGCGGCTGGCTGGTCACCCAGACGGTCGTGGGGGCGATAAGCTCGAAGCGCACGTTGTGCCGGTCGATCTGCTGGGCGAAGGCATGACGGGTGTCTTCGATGGCCTCCACCAGCTCCACCGCCTCGGGCTCCTCGCTGGTCGGGCGCAACGACACTAGCAAGTCGCGCACCCAGCGCGACATGCGGTCGACCTGACTGATGATGTCGCCGATGTTCTTCTGCGCCGGCATGCTGGCGATGTCCTGGGCGAGTTCGGCGCTGGAGCGGATATTGGCCAGCGGGTTGCGCAGGCTATGGGCAACGGCCGACGACATCTCTCCCAGGGCGACATAGGTTTCACTGGCGACCAGACGGTTCTGCTGGTTCTGCAGCATGCTCGCCGCCCGCCTGACAATCCAGAACAGGCCAAAATAGATCAAGGCGCCGCCGATCAGCGTCGACGTCCAGATCAGCACGTAGCCGCGCTGGATACGCCGGATCAGGTCCTTGGGTTCCTTGTAGATCTCGACCATCGCCAGCACATGCTCGCCCTGGCTGTCGAACATGGGCAAGTAGTTCTCGATGAACAGGTACTGGGGCTCACGCTGGAACTTCTGCTCCACCCGCTCCTCGTCGGCCTTGTGGTAGCTGGCCGAAACCGGCTTGCGCGAGGCGAACGAACGTTCAAGGTCGTCATCATCAAGGATGCGCTGGCCGATCAGCTGCTGGTTGGTCGACCAGACGATGGTCCGGTCCAGGGCGTAGACGTTGGCCAGCAGGGTGTCGGGCAGGTGCTCCACGTGGTCGAGGAACTCGACCCGGGTCGCTTCGGCCAGCTCGACGCTGACGTTGGCGTGCTGGCCATCCAGGCGCGGGTCGAGCAGTTCGCCCATGGTCGTGCCCGGCGGCAACTGCGAGTGGCGCACCTCGGCCTGGGCCAAGGCCTGGATGAACTGGGCGGTGAGCATGGCGTCGCGCTCGACCGCGTCGTTGACCACGAAACGCGTGGTGACGTAGCCCAGTCCCCCTGCCACGGTAGTGATGATCAGCAGGCTGACCACAGAAAACCAGTGCAGCAGGTTGAACTCGCGCAGGGGCGCCGCCAGCATGCTGGTGGGGGAGACACCCTTGTTGGAACCTTCGCTTTCCAGCGTCTGCATCGCATTGATCCCGCGTGGATGCCCCGGCCCTGATGCCTTTCGCAGGTTGGTTACCGACAGTAGCACATTGATGGCATCTTGCCGTTAACCCTGCAGCTTTCGCTTGTCAGGCTAGCCGTTGCAATTACTTGGCCAGCCTAGTCGGAGAATTTGGTACTGCTTCGTTTTCAATCGGTTGGTGAACATTGCTGACGTAGGGTCGAGGTGCATTCCCCGAAACTGGGGAATATTCCACCCCATGCAGCAATGA
>JAEWGL010000022.1 GCA_023388335.1 Pseudomonadota bacterium
AGGTAAACTCGTGCATCGTCAGTTTGCTGCGCGACAGCGCGGCGCCAAGGCGGCGGGTGGGCTCTCATAGAACACACGCTAACTCATTGATTTAGCTGAACCCTGTGGGAGCGGGCTTGCCCGCGAAGGGGCCCAGCGCAGATCAGCCAGGCTGCTGAGTCCGCAGCTTCTCACTGCGCCCGCGCAGCCACTCCAGGGTCAGCAACAGCACCACCGAGAAGGCGATCAGCAGCGTAGCCGCCGCGGCGATGGTCGGGCTGAGGTTCTCGCGGATGCCACTGAACATCTGGCGGGGCAAGGTCGCCTGTTCGGGACCCGCGAGGAACAGGGTCACCACCACCTCGTCGAAGGACGTGGCGAAGGCAAACAGCGCTCCGGAAATCACCCCGGGGGCAATCAGCGGCAGGGTCACCCGGCGGAAGGCGGTCATCGGCGAGGCACCGAGGCTGGCGGCAGCGCGCACCAGGTTGTAGTTGAAGCCCTGCAAGGTCGCCGACACCGTGATGATGACGAAGGGCACGCCCAGCACCGCGTGCACCAGGATCAGTGAAATGAAGCTGTTGCCCATGCCCAGCGGGGCGAAGAACAGGTAGCTGGCCACGCCGATGATCACCACCGGCACCACCATCGGCGAGATGACCAGGGCCATGACCAGCGACTTGCCGGGGAAGTCGCTGCGGGTCAGGCCGATCGCGGCCAGGGTACCGAAGACCATCGCCAGCACGGTCGCCGCCGGCGCGACGATGATGCTGTTCTTCAGGGCGCGCATCCATTCGGCCGAGGCGAAGAAGTCCTGGTACCACTGCAGCGAGAAGCCCTGCAGGGGATAGACCAGGAAACTGCCACTGTTGAACGACAGCGGCACGATCACCAGTACCGGCAGCACCAGAAACAGCAGGATCAGACCGCAGAGAATGCGCAGGCCATAGAACCAGACCCGCTCCACCGGCGACATGTAGGGACTCAGCATGACAGGGCTCCTCAGCTCAGGCGCAGGCGGCTGGCGCCGACCAGCCAGCTATAGATCAGGTACAGCAGCACGGTCGCCAGCAGCAACAGCCCGCCCAGCGCGGTGGCCATGCCCCAGTTGATGCTGGTGTTGGTATAGAAGGCCACAAAGTAGCTGACCATCTGGTCGTTCGGGCTGCCAAGCAGCGCCGGGGTGATGTAGTAGCCGATGGCCAGGATGAACACCAGCAGGCAACCGGCACCGATCCCGGCATAGGTCTGCGGGAAGTACACTCGCCAGAAGCTGGCGAAGGGGTGGCACCCCAGCGAGATCGCCGCACGCATGTAGCTGGGCGAGATGCCCTTCATCACGCTGTACAACGGCAGGATCATGAACGGCAGCAGGATGTGCACCATCGAGATGTACACGCCGGTACGGTTGAACACCAACTCCAGCGGCTGGTCGATGATCCCCACGGCCATCAGCGCACTGTTGATCAACCCCCCCGACTGCAGCAGCACGATCCACGCCGCCACCCGTACCAGGATCGACGTCCAGAACGGCAATAGCACGAGGATCATCAGCAGGTTGCTCTGCCGGGTCGGCAGGTTGGCCAGCAGGTAAGCCAGCGGATAGGCCAGCAGCAAGCAGATGACCGTGATTACCACGCCCATCCACAGGGTTCGGGCAAAGATGTCGAGGTAGATGGCCTGGTCCGGCGTAGCCTTGGCCAGCTCACCCAGGTCGTCGATACGGTGGTCGACCGAGGCCAGCAGGTAGAACGAGGTGACGGTACTGGTGTTGCGGCGGATCGCCTGCCAGTACGCCGGATCGCCCCAACGCTCGTCGAGCGCTTGCAAGGCTTCTTTATAGGAGCTCGGTTCGCTCTTGAATGGCAGGGCCCGGGCAGTCTTGGCCAGCAGGCTGCGGTAGCCAGCCAGTTCCATGTTCAGGCGCTTGGACAGGTCGCCAAGGGTCTGGTTCTTGCGCGCCTCGGCCAGGTCCTGGCCCAGCGCCTTGTAGACCGCCTCGCCAGGCAGGCTCTTGCCATCCCACCCTGACACGGCCTCGACCGTGCGCGGCA
The DNA here is from genome assembly GCA_023388335.1 of Pseudomonadota bacterium. Taxonomy (GTDB): domain Bacteria; phylum Pseudomonadota; class Gammaproteobacteria; order Pseudomonadales; family Pseudomonadaceae; genus Aquipseudomonas. Next base: position 2,034 of record JAEWGL010000022.1, read on the forward strand.
GGCCAGCCACCACTTCCGGGTTGCCGACGCTCTTGTACAACAGCGCGGCGATCGGCACGAGGAACACCAGCAACAGGAACAGCACCAGCGGCGCGATCAAGGCCTGCGCCTTCCAGCGGTTCAGCCGCTCGGCACGCGCCAGGCGTTGCTTGAGGTTCGGACCGGCGCCTTCATTAAGGGGCACTGCGATGGCCATGGCAAACTCCACAACTCGAGGAAACAGGAGGCGCCCGCCCTGCGGCCGACGCCTCGCGGGTGCAACTTACTTGCGCGCAGCCCAGGCGTTGAAGCGCTGCTCCAACTGCTCGCTGTTGTCAGCCCAGAACGCCACGTCGATCTGCACCTGGTTGGCAATGTTCTCCGGGGTGGTGGGCATGTCCTGCTTCACCGCGTCCGACAACAGGCTGACCGCCTTGGAATTGGCCGGGCCGTAGGCGATGTTCTCGGAGTAGGTCTTCTGCTGCTCGGGCTGCACGGTGTAGGCGATGAACTGCTTGGCCGCTTCGACATTCTTGGCGCCCTTGGGAATGGCCCAGGCATCGAAGTCGTAGATACCGCCGTTCCACACCACCTTGAGGTTGCTTTCTTTCTGCACCGCGGCGATGCGGCCGTTATAGGCCGAGCTCATGACCACGTCACCCGAGGCCAGGTACTGCGGCGGCTGGGCGCCGGCTTCCCACCACTGGATGCTCGGTTTGAGCTCGTCGAGCTTCTTGAAGGCGCGATCCTGGCCTTCCTTGGTGCCCAGCACCTTGTACACCTCTTTGGGTGCCACACCGTCGGCCATCAGGGCGAACTCGAGGGTGTACTTGGCGCCCTTGCGCAGGCCACGCTTGCCAGGGAATTTCTTCGTGTCCCAGAAATCGGCCCAGCTGCTCGGTGCGCTCTTGAGCTTGTCGGCGTTGTAGGCCAGTACCGTGGACCAGACGAAGAAGCCGACGCCACAGGGCTGGATGGCCCCAGCCACGTAGTCGGCCTCATCGCCGAACAGCGCTGGGTCGAGTTCTTCGAACATGCCTTCGTCACAGCCGCGGGCCAGCTCCGGCGACTCCACCTCGACCAGGTTCCACGACACGCTCTTGGTGTCGACCATGGCTTTGACCTTGGCCATTTCACCGTTGTATTCGCCCGCGACGATCTTGCCCTTGCCAGCCTTTTCCCACGGGTCGTAGAACGCCTTGACCTGGGCGGCCTTGTTCGCGCCGCCAAAGGAGATCACCGTCAGGTCGGCGGCCATGGCCTGGCTGGCGGCGAACAGGCCGAGGGCCAAAGCGGTCAGTTTCAGCTGCTTGTGCATTATTATTCTCTCCACAGTACAGGGTTGGGGAAGCAATCGATCAATGAGCTTGGGCAAGCGGATCGAGCGCGCGGACGTGCTCCACCTCCCAGCCAAGCGGTACCACATCGCCCACGGCCAGGCCCGGGTCAAGCTCGGCAATCGGCTGTTTCACGAAGAAATCGGCCTTGCCGCAGACCTCCAGGCGCACCCGTACGTGGTCGCCCAGGTAGATGAATTCGGCCACCCGGCCAGAGAAGCGGTTGATGCAGTTTTCGCTGTGGCCATTGAGACGCACGCGCTCGGGGCGGATGGACAGGGTCACCGCATCGCCGGCCTCACCGACGTTGACCGCCAGCGCCTCGACCCGCTCGCCACGGGCCAGCTGCACCTGACAGCGGTCGCCAGTGCGCGCGAGCAAGGTGCCGTTGAGGCGGTTGTTCTCGCCGATGAAGTTGGCCACGAAGGTGTTCCTGGGCTCTTCGTACAGGGTGCGAGGGTCGGCGATCTGCTGGATCTCGCCCTGGTGGAACACCGCCACACGGTCCGACATGGTCAGCGCCTCGCCTTGGTCGTGGGTCACGTAGACCACGGTCACGCCCAGGCGCTGGTGAATGTGCTTGATCTCCATCTGCATGTGTTCGCGCAACTGCTTGTCGAGGGCGCCGAGCGGCTCGTCCATCAGCACCAGCTGGGGCTCGAACACCAGTGCCCGGGCAAGGGCCACGCGCTGTTGCTGGCCGCCGGACAGCTGGGCAGGGTAGCGCTTGGCGAAGGCATCGAGCTGGACCATGCCCAGTACGCGCTTGACCCGCTCGCTGATGTCGGTCTTGCTCAGGCCGCGCACGCTCAGCGGGAAGGCCAGGTTCTCGGCCACGGTCATGTGCGGGAACAGCGCGTAGTTCTGGAACACCATGCCGATGTCGCGTTTGTGCGGCGGCACGTGGTTGATCGACCGCCCCGCCAGCTGGATCTCGCCGGCGGTCGGCGTCTCGAAGCCGGCCAGCATCATCAGGCTGGTGGTCTTGCCCGAGCCGGACGGGCCGAGCAAGGTCAGGAATTCGCCCTTGCGGATATCCAGGTTGAGGTCCTTGACGATCAGCGTTTCGCCGTCATAGCTCTTCTGTACTCCGCGAAAGCTCACCAGCACGTCGCCGGCGACAGCGCTCGAATTCACCTCACTCATACCCATACCTTCTTGTTGGATGACTGCCGTATCCAAAGCCTAGTGAAGGCACAGCCGGCGGGAAATCGGCGGGGCTGAGAGAATGGCATCAGCCGGTTGGAAGGGGCGGTGTAGGGATTGCCCTACAGAGATGACGGTTTTAGACAACGATTCCTGCCGCCCTCCGCAGGACTGGGGCGCGGCGTGTCGTGAACAGAACAGTCAGACCAGCTTATGCTCCATCGCATACTTCACCAGCTCCGCCAGCGAATTGACCTTGAGCTTCTGCATCAGCCGCGCCTTGTGGGTGCTGATGGTCTTGTTGCTCAGCGCCAGTTGCTGGGCGATGTCGTTGACATTGGCGCCCTGGGCCAGGCGCTCGAACACCGAGAACTCGCGCTGGGAGAGTAGCGAATGCAACGGCCGGGTCTCGGTCAGGCCAACCTCGAAGACCATGCGGTCGGCCAGCGCCGGATCGATGTAGCGGCCACCCCCGGCGACCCGGCGAATAGCGGTGAGCAGCAAGGCCGGATCGCTGTCCTTGGTGGCATACCCGGCCGCGCCGATCTTCAGGGCGCGAGCGGCCATCTGCGCCTCATCGTGCATCGACAGCACCAGGATCGCCGGCGGGTTGTTCAGCGCACGTATCCGCGGGATCGCCTCCAGGCCGTTGACCCCCGGCATGGAGATATCCAGCAGCACCACCTCGCATGGGGTATGGCGCAGCGTTTCCAGCAACTGTTCGCCGTTGCCGGCCTCCCCCGACACCTGCATGTCCTTGGCCAGGCCGATCAACTGCTTGATGCCTTCACGAACAATGGTGTGGTCTTCAGCCACCAACACTCGAATCACGGTCTTGCTCCTAATCCAGGGGAATGGCCACGCTCAGGCTGGTGCCTTCACCTGGCTCGCTGTCCAGGGTCATGCTGCCGCCAAGCATCAGAACCCGCTCGCGCAAGCCTACCAGGCCAAAGGACGTAGGGCGGGTCTGCTGCGTGTTGAACCCCAGGCCATCGTCGATCACCGTCAGCTGCAGCCGCGCGCCCAGGCGCACCAGTTCGATCTGCACCGTATGTGCCTGGGCGTGGCGCATGACGTTGGTCAGCGCTTCCTGGAGGATGCGGAACAGGCCGGTGGCCTTGGCATCGCTCAATGCTGGCAGATTATCCGGTACCCGCACCAGGCAGGGAATCTGCGTGCGCGCCTCGAAGCGCCGGGCCTGCCACTCGATGGCCGAGGCGATCCCGGCATCGAGGATCGGCGGGCGCAGGGCGCTGGCCACGTCGCGGACCAACTGGAACAACTGGGCGATCAGGCGCTTCATGCTGGCCAGGCGCTCATGCAGCCCAGGGTCGAGTTCGGCATAGGCCAGCTCGCACATCGATACCTCGAGCTTGAGCACAGTGAGCATCTGCCCCAGTTCGTCGTGCACCTCGCGGGCGATGCGCGCCTTCTCCTCCTCGCGGACACTCTCCAGGTGCGCCGACAGCTCGCGCAGCTGCTCCTGTGAACGCGCCAGCTGCAGTTCGACCCGCTTGCTCTGGGTGATGTCCCAGACCACGCCGTCCCAGACCACCCGACCATCGGCCAGGCGCCGGGCACTGGCCTTGATGTCGGCCCAGCGCTGTTCGCCCTGGCGCGTCAGGATACGCCCCTGCCAGGACCAGTCCTGCTCATGGGCCAGGGCCAGGTCCTGGACGCGGTGATAGTCGGCCCGGTCATCCGGATGCACCAGGTTGCGCAGGCCCATGTCGGGGTCCTGGATGGCCGAGGGCGCGTAGCCGACCAGCGCCTCGCTGCCTTCGCTGATGTAAGGAAACTCCAGCCCGCCTTCCGCCGGATCGCGCTCCAGGCGGAACACCAGGCCAGGCACATTGCCGGCAATGCCCTTGAGCCGTGCCTCGCTCTCGCGCAACGCTGCCAGGGCGCGCCGTCGCTCGGCGACGTCGGAGAGAAACACCACCAGGTACTCGGCATCGCGAAAGCGCAGGAAGCTCAACGACAGGTCGACCGGCAGCAGGCTGCCGTCGGCGCGCCGGCAATGGCTTTCGAAATGCTCGGGCTCACCGCCGCCGGTTCGGGCGCGCTTCCACAGTTCCAGCCAACGGTCCATGTGCAGGTGCGGTTCGAAGTCGATCAGCGGTCGCTCGAGCAATTCGCCCTCGGCATAGCCCAACATGCGTTCGGCGGCATGGTTGGCGTAGCGCACGTGGCTGTCCCAGTTGACCCAGAGAATACCCACGGTGCTCTGGTCGATGGAGAACTGGCTCAGGCGCAGCGCCTCTTCACGCACCTGGCGTTCGGTCAGGGTATCGCGAGCGGCCAGCAAGCTACGTTCCAGCTGGTGCTGTTGGCGCCGCTGCCAGGCCAGGGTGGCCAGGGCGCAGAGCAATAGCAGTCCCAGCAGCAGTGCGAGGTTTTGCCAGAAGCCAGTCGACTCGCTCGGGCGCGGGTGTTTCGGCTGCAACCAGCGCTGGTGAAGGGCTTCCAGGTCCTTGGCGGGGATGGCCTGCAGGCCGCGTTCGACGATATCGGCCAGCAGCGGCCAGTCGCGCCGCGTGCCCACCCGCAGCAATTGCGGCAGGCCGATATCGCCCACCACGGCCAGTTCGCTGAACTCGATTTCCCGTGACAGCTGGCTGAGCTGGGCTTCGTCCAGCACCGCGTAGCTCGCTTGTTCGCTGAGCACCAGCTGCAAGGCCTGGCGCTCATGGGGCACGCCTTGCAGGTTGAGGCCGGGATAGTTGGCCCGCAAGTAGTCGGCCAGGGCGCTGGGCATGCGCACCGCCACCCGTTGGTCGCTGGCAAGGCGCTCCAGATCAACCGCCACCGCACCGTTGCGCGGGCCAACCAGCCGTTGCGGCACGCGCATGTACGGGTCGCTGAACAGCCACAGGCGCAGGCTGGCCGGCGTCTGGGTCAGGCTAGGGGCAAGGTCGACCTCCCCGGCCTGCAGTGCGCGCTCCAGCGCCGCCTGGTCCGGGAAGTTGCGCCAGGTCAGGTCCAGGCCAAGCCCCCGGGCCAGCCAGTTCATCAACTCGACATTGACCCCATAAAGCTGCTGCAGGCGCCGGTCGAACTGCGCGTATGGCGCCTGCAGAACCAGCCCGACGCGCAGGCTGCGGTGGGTCTCGAGCCATTGCTGCTGGGCCGGCTCGAGCACTACCGACGACGGGGCAGGCGCAGCCGCCATGGCCATCAAGGGCAGACAGAGCCAACCGATAACCCACAGGCGACGCACTCGCTTCATTCGCACGCTCGTTTTGGCAAGAACGGCCATGCGTGGCCGTCACGGACAAATACTATTAGGCTGCCAGTAACATTCTGGCTGGGGCTGACCCATGTTCACACTCTATCGCACGACGCTGGCAGCGTTCTGCCTGGTATCGCTATTACCCATCACCGCCTACGCCGCTGACGGCGAACCCGCCCAGGCGCCGCAAACCCCGGCGCCGCGCCTGCCCCTGGCCGACCGTAGCCAGGAGGACGCCCTGGCCCTGGAACGTCAGGTGCCCAAGGCCGAACAGCAGACCCTGCAGGCGGGCAACGAACGCTTCCTGGCCCTGTGGAAGCCGGCCAATAACAGCGACCCCGAAGGCGCGGTCATCATCGTCCCCGGTGCCGGTGAAACCGCCGATTGGCCCAAAGGCGTGGGGCCGCTACGGCGCAAGTTGCCGGATGTCGGCTGGCACAGCCTCAGCCTGAGCTTGCCAGACCTGTTGGCCGAGCGCCCGCAGGCGCGGGTCGATGCCAAGCCCGCGGACACGCCCGACAAGGCCCCGGGCGAAAGCGCGCCAGCCAAGGACACCCCGGCCGATGCCAACGCCAACGTTGCCCAGGCCACCGCCGCCGAGGCCGATACCGCTGAAAGCACCGATGCGGTCGAGGCCAGCGACAACAATGATGCGGCGGACGCCGAGCGCATCTTTGCCCGCCTGGATGCGGCGCTAGCGTATGCCCAGCAGCACAACGCCCGCAGCATCGTGCTGCTCGGGCATGGCAGTGGCGCCTACTGGGCCGCGCGCTACCTGAGCGAACGCCAACCACCTGAAGTGCAGAAATTGGTAATGGTGTCTGCGCAGACCCCGGCACGGGTCGAGCACGACCTGGAGAGCCTGGCGCCGACCCTCAAGGTACCGACCGCCGATATCTACTACGCCACCCGCACTCCCGACCGCCGCGCCGCCGAGCAGCGCCTGCAAGCCAGCAAGCGGCAGAGGGATAGCCAGTACCGGCAGATGCTGCTGATTGCCATGCCTGGCAATGCGGCGGCGGAGCAGGAGCAATTGTTCCGTCGTGTGCGGGGATGGTTGAGCCCGCTTGAGCGCTGAGCGCAGCGCGGGGGTGCCAGGTGCGACAGTGTCCCAGCAGCGCGGCACAGCCAGGCTCAAAATCCCCGGCGCTTGCGAACCAGCGTATAGGCCTGGTGCAACTCGCGGGTCCGCTCGGTCGCCACGCGCACCTGCGCCTCGCTGGCGCCGCTGCCCACCAGCTTGTCCGGATGGTGACGGCTGAGCAGGCGCCGATAGGCCTGCTTGATGCGGTCGATATCGGTGTCCATCTCGACCCCAAGCAGGCGCACGGCAGCGGCGTAGGTCAGGGTAGCGCTGGCCTGAGGCGCCTTGCGCGGCTCGTAGTCATGGGACAGGGCCTGCACCTGTGCACCTGTCAGGCCCAACTGCTGCCCCCAGCCCAGCAACAACTCACGCTCCAGACGGCCCGCCTTGCCATCAGCCCAGACCATACGCCAGCAGGCGCGCAGGGTGCCTTCGGCGGCATGGGGCTGTTGCTTGAGGCGACGCAGGTAATGCCCCAGTCGATCCTTGCCGGACTTGCCACGGTTGAACGCGGCAATGGCTCGTCGCCGCGCCGGCTCGCTCATGTCCAGG
>JAEWGL010000256.1 GCA_023388335.1 Pseudomonadota bacterium
AGGATCGGTACCAGTGCCCGGCAGGTCACTGGCTAACCCTGAAACAACGTCACAAAGGCGACCGGATCTACCAGGCGGCAGTCAGCGACTGCGCTGGGTGTGCACTCAAAGCCCAATGCACAAAAGCCCAGCGCCGCTATGTCTCGCGACATGCACAAGAGGAAGCCTTTGAGCGCATGGCGCAGCGGATGCAACTGTATCCAGAGATGATGGAGCGACGCAGATCCATCGTGGAACACCCGTTTGGCAATCTCAAACAATGGCTATTCGGGAATGGTCGCTTCTTGCTACGGCAACTCGACGGGACGAGAGCTGAAATGGCCCTGGCCGTGACCGCATACAACCTCAAGCGGGTGATCAGCGTGTTGGGTGCCAAGAAAATGATGCAACTGATGCGCTGAAGAGCCTTTTTCAGCAGAAAAACAAACGCCCCGAACAAGTCGGGGCGTTTGGTCTAGGGCCTGTCAGTGTGTTTTCACACAGTCTGGGAATGCGCCTTCTTTCATCGCAATCGCGTTTACTGCAGCGACGGCGCTTCGCCCGCTTCCTGCATGCGCTGCATCTCTTGCGCGTACAGGGCGTCGAAGTTGACCGGCGAGAGCATCAGCGCCGGGAACGAACCACGCACCACCAGGCTGTCCAGCGCCTCACGGGCGTACGGGAACAGGATGTTCGGGCAGAATGCGCCGAGCGTGTGGCTCATCGAAGCGGCGTCGAGGTTCTTGATGAGGAAGATACCGGCCTGCTGCACCTCGGCGATGAACGCCACTTCCTCGCCATTCTTGACGGTGACCGACAGGGTCAGCACGACCTCGTGGAAGTCGCCCTCCAAGGCCTTCTGCTTGGTGTTCAGGTCCAGGCCGACGCTCGGCTCCCACTGCTGGCGGAAGATCGCCGGGCTTTTCGGGGCTTCGAACGACAGGTCGCGCACGTAGATGCGCTGCATGGAAAACTGTGGAGCGTTTTCGTCGGCGGCGGCGCCGTTGTTCTGTTGATCAGTCATGGCAGATCCTTCTTTCTAAGGTCTTTCGAAAGGTTGTGAAATCACGCCTGGAGCAGCGCATCGAGCTTGCCGGCTCGCTCCAGTGCAAACAGGTCATCGCAACCGCCGACATGGGTGGTGCCGATCCAGATCTGCGGCACCGAGGTGCGGCCCGCCTTCTGGCTCATCTGGGCACGCAACTGCGGCTTGCCATCGACGTTGATCTCTTCGAAGGCCACGCCCTTGCTCTCGAGCAGGAACTTGGCGCGTGAGCAGTACGGGCAGTAGTCGCTGGAGTAGACAATGACGGGCTTCATATCACTTCACCAGGGGCAGGTTATCGGCTTTCCAACTGGAAACGCCACCGCTCAGCTTGGCGGCAGTGTAACCGGCCTTGATCAGGTCACCGGCGACGCCACCGGCGTGTTGGCCCATGGTGTCGACGATGATCAGGGTCTTGGCCTTGTGCTTTTCCAGCTCGGCCATTCGGTTGGTCAGCTTGTCTTGGGGAATGTTCACGGCGCCGACGATGTGGCCAGCCGAGTATTCCTTGGCCGGACGGATGTCGATCACCAGGCCTTTCTCGCTGTTGACCAGCGAGGTCAGCTCGCCGTTGCTCAGGCTGCGGCCACCTTTGCGAGCCTCGTTGAGGATCAGCAGCACCAGCAGAACGACGAAGATAGCTACCAGAATATAGTGTTCTGTCGCGAATCGAATCAGGTTATCAACCATCAGGGGTGTTCCAGGCCATTGAAAATGCTGGCCAGTATACACAGCCCCCAAGGTCGGCCAAAGCCTGGCCGACGGGGTCGACGACCCTTCTGGCCCCTGCCTGCCGCTCCGCCCGGCAGGGCATCCAAGGATTATTCGTCATCACTGGCCGATTTGCCCTAAAATGCGTGTCTTTATCATCTTTGAACAACCGTGAGTGGGATCGATGACGAGCACGCCTAAACCCCTGGTCCTGATCATCCTGGATGGTTTCGGTCACAGCGAAAGCCCCGAATATAACGCCATCTACTCGGCCAACACCCCGGTCTACGATCGTCTGCGCGCCACCCAGCCGCACGGCCTGATCTCCGGCTCCGGCATGGACGTCGGTCTGCCCGACGGGCAGATGGGCAACTCCGAGGTCGGTCACATGAACCTCGGCGCTGGCCGCGTCGTCTATCAGGACTTCACCCGGGTGACCAAGGCCATCCGCGACGGCGAATTCTTCCAGAACCCGGTGCTTACCGGGGCGGTCGACAAGGCTGTCGGCGCTGGCAAGGCCGTGCATATTCTCGGCCTGCTCTCCGACGGCGGCGTGCACAGCCATCAGGACCATCTGATCGCCATGGCCGAGCTGGCCGCGCAGCGTGGCGCCGAGAAGATCTACCTGCATGCCTTCCTCGACGGCCGCGACACCCCGCCGCGCAGCGCGCAATCTTCCCTTGAACTGCTCGACGGCACCTTCGCCCGTCTGGGCAAGGGCCGCATCGCCAGCATCATCGGCCGCTACTTCGCCATGGACCGCGACAACCGCTGGGACCGTGTCAGCGCCGCTTACAACCTGATCGTCGACAGCACCGCCGACTACACCGCCGACAGCGCCGTGGCCGGCCTGCAAGCCGCGTACGCCCGGGACGAGAGCGACGAGTTCGTCAAGGCCACGCGGATTGGCGAGGCGGTCACCGTCGAGGATGGCGACGCGGTCATCTTCATGAACTTCCGCGCTGACCGCGCCCGCGAACTGTCGCGGGTGTTCGTCGAGCCCGACTTCAACGAGTTCCCGCGCGCGCGCCTGCCCAAGGTGGCCGCCTACATCGGCCTGACCCAGTACTCGGCGAAGATCGCAGCCCCCGCGGCCTTCGCCCCGGCCAGCCTGGACAACGTGCTGGGCGAATACCTGGCCAAGCACGGCAAGACCCAGCTGCGCATCGCCGAGACCGAAAAATACGCCCACGTGACCTTCTTCTTCTCCGGCGGGCGTGAAGAGCCGTTCGAAGGCGAAGAGCGCATCCTGATCCCGTCGCCCAAGGTCGCCACCTATGACCTGCAACCGGAGATGAACGCTCCGGAGGTCACCGACCGTATCGTCGAGGCCATCGAGCAGCAGCGCTTCGACGTCATCGTGGTCAACTACGCCAATGGCGACATGGTCGGCCATACCGGCGTGTTCTCGGCCGCGGTCAAGGCTGTCGAGGCGCTGGACACCTGCGTCGGGCGCATCGTCGAGGCATTGGACAAGGTTGGCGGCGAAGCGCTGATCACGGCCGATCACGGCAACGTCGAACAGATGGAAGACGTCTGCACCGGTCAGGCGCACACTGCCCACACCACCGAGCCGGTTCCGTTCATCTATGTCGGCAAGCGTGCCGTCAAGGTCCGCGAAGGTGGCGTGCTGGCCGACGTCGCACCAACCATGCTCAAGCTGCTGGGACTGGAAGTGCCCGCGGAAATGACCGGTACCTCGATCCTGGTCGACAAGTAAGCGGTAAGCTGCAAGCTGCAAGAGAAAGCAGGGTTTA
>JAEWGL010000004.1 GCA_023388335.1 Pseudomonadota bacterium
CCTCGTCCGACTCGACAAACAGCTCGAAGCCCAGCCGGTGCAATTGCCGGCCGACTTCCTGGTGGGCTTCGGCCAGGCGCTGGCGCAGCCGCTTGAGGTGCTTGCGCCAGCGGCCGTCGATGATCGCGGCATACACCACGCGCTCCATGACCTGGGAGGTGGTCAGCCCGGAGCGCATCTTCAGGCGCAGCAGCTGCTGCATCAGGTCGGGGTTGGCCAGCAGGTAGCCAACACGCACGTTGGGCGAGATGCTTTTCGAGTAGCTGCCCACATAGACCACCTGCCCCAGGTGGTCGAGGCTGGTCAGGCAGGGCTGCGGCTCACTGATCATGTCGGCATACAAGTTGTTTTCCACCAACCGGAATCCGTGCTGGTTGGCCAGTTGCAACAGGCGGTGCAGCTGCGCCAGCGGCGTGCGCGAGCAGGTCGGGCTGTGCAGGTGCGGCTGGGTGAAGAATACCGTCGGCCGGTGATGCGCCAGCAGCCGCTCAAGCTGATCGAGATCGTAGCCGGCCGGCGTGCGCGGCACGCCGATCAGGGTCGCGCCCTGGAAACGCAGGATACTCATGAGGTTCGGATAGCCGGGGTCGTCCACCAGTACCACGTCACCGGGGCGAACCAAGGTGCGCACGGCCAGGTCCAGGGCCTGGCTGGCACCGTGGGTGAGCATCAGCTGGGCCGGGTTGGCGACGATGCTCAGCTCCTGCTGCAGGTTCTGCGCGGTCAGTGCCCGTAGTTCCGGCAGGCCCATGGGGTCGCCGTAGCCGGACAACTCCAGCGGACTACCGGCAACCTGGCGCAAGCCGCGGCGCAAGCCATCCTCGAACATCCAGTCATTGGGCAGCCAGCCACAGCCAGGCTTGTAGGCCAACTCGCGGGTCTCGAAGATCTGTTGCAGGTACCACTCGGAATTGAACCTCGGTCGTGCCTGGTCTGCCTCGGGGCTGCGACGCTCGCGCAAGTCGCCCGCCGAACGGTTGACGAAGAAGCCGGCATTGCCGCGGCTGACCAGCAGGCCTTGGGCGACCAGGCGGTCGTAGGCTTCCACCACGGTGAAGGTACTCACCGAATAGGTGGCGGCGAAAGCCCGGATCGAGGGGACCTTGGCACCGGGCTTGAGGGTCTGGTTGTCGATCAGTTCGCGCAACCCGTCGATGATCTGGTTGACCAGCGGGGTCGAGGAATCCGGGCGTAGTTCGAGCATTCGGGGGTGGCCTTCAGGGGTGCGTAACGCCAAGCGCCTGCAGGTAAACGCGGGTGTATTGCATTGGCGGCCTGTACAGTGCAGTACGTATTTCGCTGCGCTGTGCATGGCTCTATGAGTCATACATTTTTACATTAGGTGCCAGATATCGCCAGATAAAGCACGACACAGCGTCATGAACAATCACAATGCAACCGCTGCTTTACCAATGGGGCTATTGCCCGTCACTTCTTTCGCCGCGATGGGCCGGTCAGCCATGACCGATTCCTGTCCTGCCATTGCACCGTTCGGTCGGCCTGAGGACTTCGCCTCGGCCGCGTAGCAGGCTTGCCGCCACGCAGCGCCTGCGTGCGTGGTCGTGCACGCCATCCTGCTCACATAGCACTGATGAATGGGTGAAACCGCCATTTGCGCGGTTTTGCGAGTTTCCTTGGATAAAAAGAAACACGGGGTAGACTACTGATGGACGCAACATCCACAACCACATCCAGCGCCAAGGGGGCGCCCGAGAGTCAGCTCAACGCTGCACTCAAATCGCGCCACCTGACGATGATGTCGATCGCCGGCGTGATCGGCGGCGCATTGTTCGTCGGCTCCGGCAGCGTGATCCACAGCGCCGGCCCAGCGGCCGTGCTGGCCTACCTGGCTGGCGGCATCCTGGTGGTATTGATCATGCGCATGCTCGGCGAGATGGCGACTTCCTCGCCGGACACCGGCTCGTTCTCCACTTACGCTGATCGCGCCATCGGCCGTTGGGCCGGCTTCACCATCGGCTGGCTGTACTGGTGGTATTGGGTCATCCTGATGGCCTGGGAAGCCTACGTGGCAGGCAAGATCCTGCACGGCTTCTTCCCTGATGTGAGCGTCAACGTCTTCGTCCTTGCGACGACCCTGTTGCTGATTACCGTCAACTTCTTCAACGTCAAGCACTATGGCGAGTTCGAATTCTGGTTCGCGCTGATCAAGGTGATCGCGATCGTCTGCTTCCTCATCGTCTGCGGCGCGGCGGTGTTGAACATCTGGCAGTTCGGCGAAGTCCGCGGCATCACGCACCTGACTGCCGAAGGCTTCATGCCCAATGGCATCACCACGGTGGTCGGTGCGCTGCTGGGGGTGATGTTCGCCTTCCTTGGGGCCGAGATCGTCACCATCGCCGCTTCCGAATCCAAGGACCCGGCCGGCCAGATCGTCAAGGCGACCAACTCGGTGGTGTGGCATGTCTGCCTGTTCTACGTCGGCTCGATCTTCCTGATCGTCTGCCTGGTACCGTGGAACGACCCGCACCTGGGCGTCTCGGGTTATGGCGCCTACCGGCGTACCCTGGAGCTTCTGGGCGTGCCGTATGCCGAGCTGCTGATGAACTTCGTGGTATTGACCTCGGTGAGCAGCTGCCTGATCTCCGGTCACTACACCGCCTCGCGCATGCTGTTCTCGCTGGCCCAGCGTGGCGACGCGCCGTCGTTCTTCAAGATCACCCGTACCGGTACCGGCGTGCCGGTGTTCGCGATCGTCGGCTCCTGCGCCGTGGCCGTGGTCTGCGCGCTGATCAACTTCAGCGAAGAGTTGCGCCCCAAGGACGTGCTTGAGACGCTGATGAACACCACGGGCATGATCGCCTTGCTGGTGTACCTGGTGATTGCCTTTTCCCAACTGCGCATGCGCCGCAAGCTGCTGGCCGAAGGCAAGGAAATCCGCCTGAAGATGTGGTTGTTTCCATGGCTCACCTACCTGGTGATCGCCTTCATCGTGGTCTGCCTGGTGGTGATGGCCTTCATGCCGGACTACCAGATCCTGGTGATTTCCACCGGCGCCGCCGCCGCGATCGTGGTAGCGATGGGCGTGGTGCATCAGATGCGCATGGCCAAGCAGCGCTAGTCCCGCGCGGGCGGCCCGCTCTGCATGAGCCGGGCGCCCGTACCCGCGCCGGGCACTGCTGCCGCGTTTGAGGCACTCAGCGCCCGGTGTTGCGCAGGTCTGCCAGGGTCATGGCTTCGTCGCGGACGCGGCAGGCGCACTGCCAGCGCCAGGCGTCCTCGAGCATGCGCTCCAAGCCATACCGCGCCCGCCAGCCGAGCTGTTGCTCGGCCTTGGCCGGATCGGCCCAGCACCGCGCGATGTCCCCCTCTCTGCGTGATTCGACCAGCAGCGGCACCTTGACGCCGGAAGCCTGCTCGAACGCGCGCACCACCTCCAGCACCGAGTAGCCCCTGCCGGTGCCGAAATTCCACACATGCACTCCTGATTCATCGCGCAAGAAGTCCAGCGCGCGTACGTGCCCCTCGGCCAGGTCCATCACATGCACGTAATCGCGCACCCCTGTGCCATCGGGCGTAGGGTAGTCGTTGCCAAAGACCTTCAGCGCCGCGCGCTCGCCGCTCGCCACCTGCAGCAAGAAGGGCAGCAGGTTGTTGGGCGTGCTGGTGGGGCGCTCGCCCAGTTTGCCGCAGACGTGGGCGCCGATCGGATTGAAATAACGCAGCAGCCCCACTGACCAGCGCGCGTCGGAAGCGGCCATGCTGCGCATGACGTGTTCGGCCATCAGTTTCGACTGGCCATAGGGATTGGTGGGCTGGGCGGTGGGGCAGGTCTCGGCGATCGGCATTTGCGCGCAATCGCCGTACACGGTGGCGGACGAGCTGAACACCAGCGTGAAGACTTCAGCGTCGGCCATGGCCTGGCAGAGCGTGACGCTGCCGCCGATGTTGGTGGCGAAATAGCGCAGCGGCTCGCGCACGCTCTCGCCTACTGCCTTGAGCCCCGCGCAATGCACCACCGCCTCGATGGGATAGTCCCGGAACAGCTTGTCCAGTGTGCGCCGGTGTCTGACGTCGGCCTGGACGAAGGCAGGCGTTCGGCCGACCACGTTGGCAATGCAGCCTAGCGTGGACCTTGAGCTGTTGCAGAGGTTATCGAGAATCAGCACCTCCTTGCCGTTGTTCATCAGCTCAACCGCTACATGAGCGCCTATGTAGCCTGTACCACCTGTAATCAAAATCATCGAAGAGCCTCCATGTGATGCCATGACCGTCATCGTCGGCATGCCGCCGGAGTACCGGCGGATTCGCATCCTTGCGCACGTTCGACCTAGCGGCTTGTTCTCCAGAGGGCTCTACGCGCGCCCAGGAGTTCAGGGCAAGTTGCCCACCGGGCAGTACACTTCATCGGGTTGGCGCGACGGCCGGTGAACGCTCGCCGAGAGCGATGCCTCCAACGTTGACAAGGAGGTGCGGAGCACCGCGAGCGGGTGATGCCCTGCTCATGGCCAGAGGGGCGGCCCCTCAGTGTGTGCGTCGAAAACGCTGTTGATCATTCATCCAAAAGGAACCCTTGCATGAATCAGCCAGAGCATCCCGAGCAACCGTATTCCCGTGACGCCCACAGTGATCGGACCCAGGCAATCGCCCTGAGGCCGACGTTATTGTGCCTGTCGCATCTGCGCTGGGGCTTCGTCTACCAGCGCCCGCAGCATGTAATGTCGCGCCTGGCTCGGGATTACGATGTGCTGTTTTTCGAAGAGCCAGTGTTCGACGACTCGCCGCAGCCGTGGCTTGAGGCCTACCCAGGTGCCGAAGGGGTGACGGTGTTGGTGCCTCGGTTGCCTCATGGTCTGGACGCCGCGCAGGTCGATGCGGCTCAGCGTTCGCTGTTGGATGCCCGTTTGGCCGCGCAGGGCGCGGGTGAGCTGATGCTGTGGTACTTCACCCCGATGAGCCTGGCGTTTACCGAACACCTCAAGGGCCAGGTGGTGATCTTCGATTGCATGGACGAACTCTCGGCTTTCATGGGGGCACCGGCCGCGCTGGTCGACATGGAGCGTCGCCTCATGGCGCGTGCCGACGTCATGTTCACCGGCGGTCACAGCCTGTGGGAGGTCAAGCGCCAACATCACACCAACGTGCATGCCATGCCCAGCAGCGTCGACATCGCCCACTTCGCCGCCGCCCGTGATGCCCTTCCGGAGCCTGCTGACCAGGCCGCCATCGGCCGTCCCAGGCTGGGCTTTTTCGGCGTCATCGACGAGCGTTTCGACATCGACCTGGTCCGCGAGCTGGCGCAACAGCGGCCTGACTGGCAAGTGGTGCTGCTGGGGCCGGTGGTCAAGATCGATCCCGGCACGTTGCCGCGGTTACCCAACATCCATTACCTGGGAGCCAAGCAGTATGCCGAGTTGCCAGCCTACCTGTCAGGCTGGGACGTGGCATTGATGCCGTTCGCCATGAACGCCTCCACACGCTTCATCAGCCCCACCAAGACGCCCGAGTACCTGGCCGGTGGCTGCCCGGTGGTATCCACGCCGATCCGCGATGTGATCACAGGTTATGGTGACAGCGGCGTGGTCAGCATCGCCGATTCGCCACAAGGCTTCATCGCGGCCATCGAGGCCGCGCTGGAGCGCAAGCGCGACGCCAAGGCGTTCCTGCAGCGCGCCGATCAGGCCCTGGACGGTATGTCGTGGGACAAGACCTGCGCCGCCATGAAGGAGCAGATCGAATGCCAACGGTAACCCTCGAATACGCGCTTCAAGGGCCAGGTCAGGGCGGGCAGCCCTATGATTACCTGATCGTCGGCGCAGGCTTTGCCGGCAGCGTCCTGGCCGAACGGCTCGCCGCGGGCATGGGGTGCAGCGTATTGTTGCTGGATCGGCGCGATCACATCGGCGGCAATGCCTACGACCATCTGGATGAGGCCGGCATCCTCGTTCATCGCTACGGGCCGCACATCTTCCATACCAACGCCCAGCGCATCGTCGACTACCTGTCACGCTTCACCCAATGGCGGCCATATGAGCACAGGGTCCTGGCTCAGGTGGACGGGCAGCAGGTGCCGGTGCCGATCAACCTGACGACGCTGAACCTGCTCTACGGGTTGTCGATGGACCAGACCCAGGCCCAGGCCTTCCTGGCCAGTCGTGCCGAGCCGGTGTCCACCATCCGCACCTCCGAGGACGTGGTAATCAACCAGATCGGCCGCGAACTCTACGAAAAATTCTTCCGCGGTTACACGCGCAAGCAGTGGGGCCTGGATCCCTCGCAGCTGGATCGCTCGGTGACTTCGCGCGTGCCGACCCGCACCAATGAGGACGACCGCTACTTCACCGATGAATTCCAGATGATGCCCTTGCACGGCTATACCCGGATGTTCGAGCACATGCTCGACCATCCCCGCATCGACGTGCTGCTGGCCATCGATTTCAACGCCGTACGCGATCAGTTGGCCTATAGACACCTGGTCTACTGCGGCCCGATCGACGAATACTTCGAATACTGCTTCGGGCCCTTGCCCTATCGCTCGTTGCGCTTCGAGCACTCGACCCTGGAACAGGCACAGTTCCAGCCCGTGGCAGTGGTCAACTACCCGGACGAGGCGGTGCCTTACACGCGCATCACCGAGTACAAGCACCTGACCGGCCAAGTCCACGCGCGGACCAGCATCAGCCACGAATACCCTTGCGCCGAAGGTGACCCTTACTACCCCGTGCCTCGTCCGGAAAACGCCGAGCTGTACAAACGCTACAAAGCGCTCGCCGACCAGACGCCGGGCGTCACCTTCCTCGGTCGCCTGGGGACCTACAAGTACTACAACATGGACCAGGTGGTGGGGCAGGCGTTGGCACTCTACCAGCGCATCGCGCAGGCAGCCGGCGTCGATCTGGCGCCGCACGAGTTGGAACCGGGTTGATCCGCCAGGGCGCGGCGCCTGGCCGCGAGCACACGCGGCTGTTCAGCAGCTTCTTGATGGCCGGCTTTGAGTGTTCGAGCCAACGGCGTGCCGATGGCGTGCGCCTGGACATGCTCCAGGCCACGGGCCACGCTCGCTGGACGGCCCAGGACTATCAACAATTGGCGGCGCTGGGCGTGGGCTGCGCGCGCGATGGCCTGCGCTGGCACCTGATCGAGCGGCAGCCAGGGCAGTACGACTGGAGCAGTTTCCTGCCCATGCTCAAGACAGCGCAGGCGTGCGGGGTGCAGGTGATCTGGGACCTGTGTCACTACGGCTATCCTGATGACCTGGATATCTGGCGGCCGGCCTTCGTCGAGCGCTTCGCCCGCTTTGCTGGCGCTGTTGCACGGCTGATGCGGGAGGAGGGCATCGACACACCGTTCTTTTCACCGATCAATGAAATCTCCTTCTGGAGCTGGGCCGGCGGTGAAGTGGGCTATTTCGGTCCCGGCGCCCATCATCGCGGTCAGGAACTCAAGCATCAGCTGGTGCGTGCCAGCATCGCCGCGATCGACGCCATCCGCGCCGAGGCGCCCCGGGCCCGCCTGGTGCAGTGCGACCCCTTGATTCACGTACTGCCGTCGTCGCAGCGACCCGAAGACACCGACGCCGCCGAAGGCTACCGCCTGGCCCAGTTCGAGGCCTGGGACCTGCTGACCGGAAGGGCCTGGCCAGGCTTGGGCGGCCAGGAAGAGTACCTGGACATCCTGGGCGTCAATTTCTACCCCTACAACCAGTGGGTCCACGGCGGCGGCAAAGTCCTGCCCGGCCAACCCGGGTTCCGGCCCCTGCTGGGCATGCTCAGTGAAGTCCATGCGCGCTATCGCCGGCCGATCCTGCTGGCCGAAACCGGCGCCGAGGATACCCTGCGCGTACCCTGGCTGCGTTACATCGGTGATCAGCTGGCGCTGGCCGTGCAACGCGGTATCCCGGTGGAGGCGGTGTGCTGGTATCCTTGGCTGGATTACCCCGGATGGGACGACAACCGCTACTGCCCGGCCGGGGTATTCGGCTATCCCGACGCCGAAGGCTCGCGCCCGCCGTTTCACCCGCTGCACCTGGAAATGCAGGCGCTGCAGGACCGCTTCGCCAGGCCGCGTGAGGATGGAGCTGGCTGAAGAGCCCCGCAGGGCGCCTCGCGCAGGCCCCCGTCAGCCCCCGGTCTGCGAAAGCGGCCGCGCCACCTGCTCCAATGACCGGCGCTCCGCCGCCGTGCCCCAGATCGCCTGCACCGCTGCCGCGATGATCATCAAGCTGGCACCCACCAGGTAACCGATGAACACCACGTCGCGCTCGCCGGTCTCGATCAAGGCGCCGAACAACAGCGGTCCGATGATCCCGCCCAGGCCCGTGCCAAAGGCATAGAACACGGCGATAGCCAGGGCGCGTACCTCCAGGGGGAAGGTTTCGGCCACGGTCAGGTAGGCCGAGCTCGCCGCCGCCGAGGCAAAGAAGAAGATCACCATCCAGGCCAACGTCTGCTGGGTGACGTCGATCAATTGCTGCTGGAACAGGTAACCGCTGAGGGCGAGCAGGGCACCGGAAATGAAGTAGGTAGCGCTGATCATGATGCGCCGGCCGACCACGTCGAACAGCCGTCCCAGCAACAGTGGCCCGCAGAAGTTGCCCAGGGCGAAGGGCAGAATGTACCAGCCGACGTGCGCCGAAGGTACGCCATAAAAGTCGCTGAGCACCAATGCATAGGTGAAGAAGATGGCATTGTAGAAGAATGCCTGCGCTGTCAGCAGGGTCGTGCCGACCACGGCGCGTTGGCGATGGTCGACGAACAGGCTGTGCAGCACCTCGCCGAGCGGTGTGTGGTTGCGGGCCTGCAGGCGCAGGGGCGGCGTATCGAGGGGCGGTAGCGCGATGCCGCGTGCGCGGTAGCGCCGTTCGATGTCCGCGACGATGCGCTCGGCTTCCTCGGGGCGGTTGTGCACCACGAGCCAGCGCGGGCTCTCCGGGATCCACAGGCGCATCATCAGGATCACCAGGCCCAGCGCGGCACCGATGCCGAAACACAGCCGCCAGCCCAGCTCGCCGCCGACCAGGTCCGGATCGAGCAGCACGATCGAGCCCACCGCACCCAAGGCCGCGCCGAGCCAGAAGGTGCCGTTGATGGACAGGTCGACCCACCCGCGAAAGCGCGCCGGAGTGAATTCCTGGATGGTCGAGTTGATGGCGGTGTACTCGCCGCCGATGCCGGCTCCGGTGAGGAAGCGCAACACCAGGAAGCTCCACAGGTTCCAGGAAAACGCTGTCGCCGCGGTGGCGCCGATGTAGAGGAACAGGGTAATGAAAAACAACTTGCGTCGGCCCAGGCGGTCGGTGAGCCAACCGAAGAACAACGCACCCAGGACCGCGCCGGCGATATAGACGGCGCCGGCCAGGCCGATCTGAGTATTGCTCATCTGCAGGATCGGGCTGTCGCGCAGCGCCCCGGACACCGCGCCTGCGAGCGTGACTTCCAGGCCGTCGAGCAGCCAGGTAATGCCCAGGGCCACTACCAGCAGGGTGTGGAAGCGGGTCCAGGGCAGGCGATCGAGGCGTGCCGGAATATCGGTGCTGTAGAGGCGTGCGGGGGTGGGGCGTGCTATCGGGTCGCCCACTGCTTTGGTCGTCATCGCCACTCCTGGTGCGAGTGTGCAGGCATTTGTGCATTGAGCCCGATGGGGGCGGGTGAGTTCAAAGATTGCGAACCGCAGGCCGGTGCCAGGCCATCTGATTGAACGGTCAGCGTCTGGCTTGGGTCTGTGATCGGACATTCGACAAGGACAGACTGCCATGCCGGAACTTACGACATTGCTGGAAGAACTGCTGCTCGCTCGCGGCCCGGGTGGCCAGGAAGACGAGGTGCGGGCCATCGGCCGCCGCGAGCTGGCGCGGCATTGCGACGAGGTGACGGTCGACCGGGCAGGTAACGTGCGCGGGCTGATCCGGGCGGGCAGCGCTCGCGGCGCTGATCCTGAGGCGGCCATCCGGGTCATGGCGCACCTGGACGAGATCGCCATGATGGTGCGCAAGATCAAGCCGGACGGCACTCTGGAGGTGGTCGCGCTAGGCGGCGCCGAGCCGATCTGCTTTGGCGTCTGTCCCGTGGAGATCCTTGGGGACGCGGGCTGTCTGCGCGGCGTATTGTCCTATGGCTCCATGCACAACAGCGGATGCACGGCGACGGGGCGGGATGTGCTCTCGGGCGATGTGCAGTGGAAGGATGTGCATGTCGTCACGCGCTGCACGCCTGCCGAGCTCGAGGCCCAGGGGGTGCGCCCGGGCACACGCGTGGTGCTGGCCCGGCACTGGCGCCAGCCCTTCGCCTTGAAGGACTGCGTAGCGGCCCATTTTCTCGATGACCGAGCGCCAATGACGGCGGTGCTGCTCGCCGCCGAGCAGCTCGGGCAGCGCCGCGCCGAGCTCACCCAGGATGTCTGGTTCGTCTTTACCACGCAGGAGGAAGAGTCCAACGCCGGCGCCATGTACGCCGCGTCTCGCGTGCCGGGCGATACCACTCTGGCCGTGGAAGTAGGCCCGGTGCTGGAAGAATACGGCACGCGGCTTTCGGCCGACCCGATCATCAACGTAGGTGACCAGAAGGGTTATTACACCCGCGCGGTGGTCGATGCGCTGATCGCCGCCAGCCGGCGCGCCGGGTACGAGCCGCAGGTGGCGTTGCTGCTTGATTTCGCCTCCGATGCCAGCGCGGTGCTCAGCCAAGGCACTGTCGCCCGTGCGGGCTGCCTCGCCATCCCGACCGAGAACACCCATGGCTTCGAGGTGGTGTTGCATGAGGGCATCCGCGCCTGCGCCGCGACCTTGACCGAGTACCTGCTGCAGCCTGACGCTACCGCCAAGTGACCGCGGACGCCGCCTCGCGTGCTACCACAGCGCCGTTGCCGCCGCCCCGATCACTCGTGCGAATACCTTGATTGCCTGGTCGACCTGTGCCTCGGTGGTGTACCGCCCGACACTCAAGCGCACACTGTTGCGCGCCTGATGCTCGTCCAGGCCAAGCCCTAGCAGCACATGGGAAGCCGTGTTGGCGGCGGAGTTGCAGGCAGAGGTCGAGGACAGGGCCAACTCGCTGGCCAGTGCCGCGCTGTGAAAGCCCTGTGCCTCGATGCGCAGGTTCAGGGTATGAGGTACGCGCTGCCCAGTACTGGCATTGAGGGTAACGCCGGGCAGTGCCAACAGCCCTGCGCGAAGGCGCTGGCTGAGCCGTTCGATGAGCTGGTGCTCGCTGTCGCCTGGCTGGCCGGCAAGGGCGAAGGCGCTGCCCATGCCGACGATCTGGTGGGTGGCCAGCGTGCCGGAGCGCAGGCCGCCTTCATGGCCGCCGCCGTGGATCTGCGCGCGCAAGGCGCAGCGGGCACGCAACCCGACATAGAGCGCACCGATGCCTTTGGGTCCATAGACCTTGTGCGCGGAAAACGACATCAGGTCTACTGGCGAGCGCTGCAGGTCGATCACCACCTTGCCCACCGCCTGGGCGGCGTCCACATGAAACAGCGCGCCATGTTCGCGCACCCGTTCACCGATGCCGGCGAAGTCGGTAAGCGTGCCCAGTTCGTTGTTCACCGCCATCAGCGACACCAGCAGGGTGTCGGGACGCAGCGCGGCCTGCACTGCCTGCGGCTGGATCAGGCCGCTGGCATCCGGGACCAGGCGCGTGACTTCGTAGCCCTGGCGCTCCAGCTCGCCGACGGTGTCCAGCACCGCCTTGTGCTCCAGCACGCTGGTGACCAGATGGCGGCGCTCACCGGCTCCCTGGGCGATGCCCTTGAGCGCGAGGTTGTTGGACTCGGTCGCACCAGAGGTCCAGACCAGATCCGCGGGTTGCGCGCCCACCCGTTCGGCCACTTGCTGGCGGGCCTGTTCCACAGCGGTACGAGCCGCCTGGCCATAGGCATGGCCGCTGGAAGCGGGATTGCCGAAGTTGGCCTGGTGCCCCAGGCAGGCAACCATGGCTTCGATGACGCGTTCATCGACGGGGGTGGTAGCGGCGTAGTCGAAATACAGCGGGGCATTAGGCATGAGCGGCGTATCCGTGCAGGCTGAGACGCCGAGGCTCGGCGACCTATGTAAAAATGGTACTAAGCCTCTGGGGGAAATTTTTTATTATTTGTTCGGCTATGAAGCGAATGCAGCGAAAAATATTTCTAATTTTAAGCCACGATGAGGAAATTTTTTTCGCACAAAAATTTTCCAGTTAAAACGTTATGCGGTCTCGTTATATGCGCTGGGCGGCGCTCCGTATACCTATGCGAGCAGGCTCGGAGCACCGCCACTCAGGCAGAGGCAGCCTCACACTCATCCTGCGCCACCACGCCCTGGCACAGTTCGATGATCTGTTCGCGCATCCAGCGGTTGGCCGGGTCCTGGTCAGTGCTTTCGTGCCAGTACAGGTGCGTCTCCAAGGCCGGAACGTCCACCGGCAGGCCCAGGTAGCGCAACTGGTGACGGCGGGCGAAGCGCTCAGGGACGGTCATGACCATGTTGGTCTGCTGCAGCACCTGAAAGGCCATCAGGTAATGCTGGGACCGCAGGGCGATCTTGCGTTGCACGCCCATCTTGCCCAGCGCCAGATCGACATAACCCAGGCCGTTGCGGCGGCTGGAAATGTGGATGTGGGTCAGACCCAGGTAGCTGTCGACGCTGAGCGTGCTGTCGGTCAGCGGATGGCCCTGGCGCATGGCGCAGACGTAGCGATCCTGCATGAGCTTGACGTGGCGCACCTGCGGATCGGTGTTGAGCGGCGCGTCGATGGCAAAGTCCAGGCGGCCGGCGGCCAGCTCCTTGGTCGTCTCGCGCCGCTTGCACAGGAAGCTCTCGATCATCAATGCCGGGGCGAGGCGCCGCAGGCGCTGGAACAGCGGCGGCAAGATTACCGCCTCGGTCAGGTCGGTCATGCTGATGCGGAAGGTCTTGTTGGCTTGCAGCGGGGTGAAGATGCGGCTTTCCTGCACCGAGGTGCGCAGCAGGGCGAGGGCGTTGCGCACCGGGCCGATGATGTTCTGCGCCATGGGCGTGGGCACCATGCCCTGGGCGGTGCGCACGAACAGCGGGTCGTTGAAGGTCTCGCGCAGGCGGGCCAAGGCATTGGATACGGCGGGCTGGGTGATGCCGACGATCTGCCCGGCACGGGTCAGGTTGGCTTCGGTATAGATCGCATCGAAGACGATGAACAGGTTCAGATCGACCTTGCTGAGGTTCATGGGCGCTGCTCTTGTTGGTGTTATCGGCCGATCATATATCGCTTATGAATGTTTATACACGCCGAAAATAGACTGGGTGGATGGAGTCGTGCTGCTCTAGGCTCTAGCCCATGACCCAGCTCTGTTGAAGGTACTGCCGATGGATTTCGCCTATTCGCCCAAGGTCCAGGAACTGCGCGAGCGCGTCGCTGCGTTCATGGACGCCCATGTCTATCCTGCCGAAGCGGTGTTCGAGCGCCAGGTCGCCGAAGGCGACCGTTGGCAGCCCACGGCAATCATGGAAGAACTCAAGGCCAAGGCCCGCGCCGAAGGCTTGTGGAACCTGTTCCTGCCTGAGTCGGACTATGGCGCCGGCCTTAGCAACCTTGAATACGCCCCGTTGGCGGAGATCATGGGCCGTTCGCTGCTGGGTCCAGAGCCGTTCAACTGCTCGGCGCCGGACACCGGCAACATGGAGGTGCTGGTGCGCTACGGTACCGACGCCCAGAAGCGCCAGTGGCTGGAGCCGCTGTTGCGTGGCGAGATCCGTTCGGCCTTCGCCATGACCGAGCCGCAGGTGGCGTCGTCCGATGCCACCAACATGGCCGCGACGGCTGTGCGCGACGGCGACGGCTGGTTGATCAATGGCCGCAAGTGGTGGACCTCGGGCGCTTGCGATCCGCGCTGCAAGGTGATGATCTTCATGGGCCTGAGCAACCCGGAGGGCCCGCGTCATCAGCAGCACTCGATGATCCTGCTCCCCACCGATACGCCAGGCGTGAAGATCGTCCGCCCTTTGCCCGTGTTCGGCTACGACGATGCGCCCCATGGCCACGCCGAGGTGCTGTTCGAGAATGTCCGGGTGCCGTACGAAAACGTGCTGCTGGGCGAAGGACGGGGCTTCGAGATCGCCCAGGGGCGCCTCGGTCCTGGACGTATCCACCACTGCATGCGCTCGGTCGGCATGGCCGAGCGCGCCCTGGAACTGATGTGCAAGCGCGCGGTGCAACGCACCGCCTTCGGCCGGCCACTGGCGCGCCTGGGCGGCAACGTCGACAAGATCGCCGACTCGCGCATGGAGATCGACATGGCCCGCCTGCTCACCCTCAAGGCCGCCTACATGATGGACACCGTGGGCAACAAGGTTGCCCGCAGCGAGATCGCCCAGATCAAGGTGGTCGCGCCCAACGTCGCCCTGCAGGTGATCGACCGCGCTATCCAGATGCATGGCGGCGCTGGCGTCAGTGGCGATTTCCCTCTGGCCTACATGTACGCCATGCAACGCACCCTGCGCCTGGCTGACGGACCGGACGAGGTGCATCGGGCGGCGATTGGCAAGTATGAGATTGGCAAGTACGTGCCAAAGGAGATGTTGCGTAGCGGGCATTGAGGGGGCATTAGCCCCGGTAATCGCCGATTCGGCCTGTGAGCAACACTTCCAGGCCAGGTGCGAGCATTAGCCTTTCTGAAACATGCGTAGGACCATTCCTAATCGATATCCGCGAGGCAAAAAGCGTCTCAGTAGCTGCTAGTTTCCGGTTTTTCGCAGAGGGAACTTGCGCATGTCTTGCCTTACGATCAACACCACCCACCACGAACGCAGCATACAGGACGTGCTCGCCGATAGCGCTCTGTATAGCCGCCTGCAGTCCAGGGACGCATGACCATGACGGACTCCGCCCCTCCCTACAACGGCGTTCGCCACAAGGAAATCACCCAGATCAACACTGCCGCCGGCAAAGCACTGCCGGCGTTCAGCGCGCCGGACTTCTTCATCCAGGAGGACACCGCCTTCGCCCCCAAGCGCAGCGGCCACGAGGTGCGCTTTTTCACCACTGGCGAGGACTACTACACCGATCTGGCCAAGGAAATCAGCCAGGCCCAGACATCGATCTTCATCACCGGCTGGCAGATCAACTACGACGTGACGCTCGATGGCAAGCAAAGCCTTTGGCAATGCCTGCACGCCGCGCTGGTGAAAACCGCCACGCTGAAAGTCTTCGTCATGCCCTGGCTGAGCCCCGCGGCAAGCGTCGGCACCCACGACTTCGAAACCGTGCTCGCGGTATTTCAACTCAACGCCGGCCTGGGGGGCGCGCGGGCGTTCTGCACGCCCGCGATCCAGCAAAGCGACATGAAAGGCCTGGGCTCGACCTTTTCCCATCACCAGAAATGCGTGGTGATCGACAACCGGATCGGCTATGTCGGCGGCATCGACTTGGCATACGGACGGCGCGATGACAACAACTTCAGCCTCGATGACAGGGACCGCAAGGGCAATGACGCCTACAACCCAGGGATTGCGCACTTGGGCTGGATGCCCATGCACCAACACGTAAGCCGCACCGGGCTGCTGATGGCCACGCTGTTCGACCTGTCCAGGCCCAGCGGTCAGGTTTCCGTCGGCCCGGATCACCTCAAGATGAACGTGGCGCTGCCTGCCCGCCACGGCCTGATCAATACCGCCGCCTGGTTCAAGGACCTGTTGGCCAGTCCGGCCCATCCCGCCATCGACTGGTTGTCCAAGGCAGGCAACAGCTTCAAGGAACAGCTCAGCGCCCTCGATCCGCTGGCGCCAGCCAAGCAGTACCTCACCGATAGGGTCATTCGGCAGATCACCCGCTTGATCAAGACCAACTGGGAACGGTTACCCCTCGCCGAGCCGCTCAAAGGTCAGGTGCAGGCCTGGATCAGGGAAGTCGAAACCAGCACCGGCAACCTGCACGCCGCCTTGCGCCTGCAAAGCCATGAGCTGATCAACAGGTGGATGAGCACCACCGACCTCGGTCGCCTGATCGCGATGTTCTGCGACAAGGGGTACGACGCCTTGCCCGCGGAAAAGATGGGTTGGCTGAACGATATCAATCAGGTCGCCACCTCACTGCTCGGGCACTTCTACGCCCTGTTGCAAAACCGTCTGGAGCACCACGAGGAGCCGTTCTACTACCTCAAGCACGACCCCCAACCACTGGCGTCCGCAGACTACAGCACATTGGCCGCGGATCAACCCCGCATGCCGTGGCAGGACGTCCACAGCCGCATCGAAGGGCCGTCGGTCTATGACTTGTCCCGCAATTTCATTGATCGCTGGAATGGCCAGCAAGCCTATATCGCCGACCTCAAGGGCGTTGAGAAAACCGACGTCATCGTCGCTGTCATGGAGTGGCTGAACACCCTCGCCAAGGACGCCGGGTTAGCCAACCACCTGGACGTCGACAATCGCATCCCGCTGCACCTGCCGCTGCCCAAACCGGTCTGGATCGACCAGCCCCAAGACCTGCCGACGCCGCCGGCGATGGTGCGAGGCAAGGTCAGCGTGCAGGTGCTGCGCAGCGCCTCGGCCACCATGACGGCCCAGGAGGCCAAGGGCCGCCGCATGGCCAACGTCAACCTGCCGTTGCCGCCTGGCATCAACGTGGGCGGGGTACAAGCCAACTGTCACAGCGCGATGCTCCAGGTCATTTCCAGTGCGCAGCACTTTATCTACATCGAGAACCAGTTCTTCCAGACGGATTTTGGCGATGAAGGTGAATTACCGACACGTAAACCGTTGTCCGGCCCCATGGCCAGCCTGCGGGATCCGGCCAGCCTGCGCCAGGACTACGTCGCCCGGATCAAGCTGCGCGAAGCGCTGCAAGAGCAAGACAGTGCCCTGATCGACTGGAAGGAAGTCGCCGCCATCGGTCAGGAGCCCGGCGAAGAGGCGCGGCAGTTTATCGACGGCTTCCTAACGATCTGGCGAACCAACGCCCAAGGCTGGCTCAGCAAAAAACTGGGCCAGGAGCAGACGCTTTCCAACAGCATCGGCAAGGCCCTGGCCGACCGGATCGGCCGGGCGGTCAACGAGAACCGTCCCTTCCACGTGTACCTGATCCTGCCGGTCCATCCGGAAGGGGCGTTGAACGCACTGAACGTCATGCACCAGGTTCACCTGACCATGCAGAGCCTGGTGTTTGGCAAACAGAGCCTGGTCAAGCGGGTCCAGCGGTACATGGCAATGAAGGCGATGGTGGATCGGGGTTGCACGCGGGAAGAGGCCGAAAAAATCATCGAACGAAAAGACAGCGGCGGACGGCCTGTGTATGCCCAACAGGATTGGACAACGTACCTGACCTTACTGAACCTGCGTACCTGGGGTTATCTCGGCGGCAGGGTAGTAACCGAGCAAATCTACGTGCATAGCAAATTGCTGATTGCAGACGATCGGGTAGCCATTTTGGGCAGTGCCAACATCAATGACCGCAGCCAATGTGGTACGCGCGACTCGGAACTGGCGGTGATCGTGCGTGACGGCGATCCAGTCGAGGTATTGCTCGATGGCAAGCACAAGCAAAAAGTGGGAAGAACCATCAACCAGTTGCGCAAGGATTTGTGGAAAAAGCACTTCGGCTTGAGCCAGACCAAGAAGAGCGCTGTTCCTGCGTGTACCGGTTTGGAGGATTGCCTGGATCAACCGGCGGCAGAGCGAACGTGGCGAAGTATTCAGGAAAAAGCCAAAAGTAATGCGGAGCGGTATGCAAAAGCATTCAACTTTATACCCCAGGATTTCAGCTCGTTGCAAGTGATCGATACGTCGACAGCGCATCTCTATCCGAACGGGTTTCCTGCATCCATCTGGCCAACATGGACGTATCGATCCACGCTAGAACTGGAATTTGGAGGCCAATTGGCAGATAGGCTTCCTCATGAGCACGCGTTCTGGGACAGCAAAAGCCTAATGGGTGTCAAACAGTATGCGTCACCGCAAGGTGTGGCAGGCTTTATTACTGCCTTACCCGTTAGCTGGACCAAGGGTGAGAACAATGACTCGGGATTGAACTTGACGATCATTGCCCACAACGATAGTAAAAACGACCTGTATTTCACTGACTTGAAAAACCCGATGACCCGCCAAGAGCACAATTCATGATCCGCGTAATAACTGTATTTGCGAGCCTGCTATCAGGTGCTCAGGCCGCACCGGCAAGTCCTGTTTTTGAAGAATGCCTAGGGCGCATCAGGTTTCAAACGCCCGAAAAATTTAGCTGGGCCACTTATGATATTGAAAACTACAAAATAAACAGCGCTGGAGGGCATACTTTCTCAAAAAACGTCGGCGCAGTCGGTGATTATGTAAGGTATGACTATAGCGAGCTGCTCATCAAAGTCAGCAACATGACAACGCGCGAAGAGTTCGACAGGACTCGTAGCATTGTATTTCATAGCGTTGAGTTTTATAAAGACCATCTTAAAGATAGATTGGAAACCAATAAACGTCTTCTCGCAACCGTTAAGCGATTAAAATATTCTGCGAATGTCATTGAGGATCAAGCGAATACAATTAAAGAGCTTGAAGAGCAAATACAGAAAACGAAAGTATATGAATTCGATCTCGGAATCGTTGATGCTTATGTATTAGGAAGCGAAAAAACTCCACACGAGATCTTCCTCTGGCGCAACAACCGCGTGTTCTACTTCCACATGAACAAACCCGGCACCGATTCCGCACAGCGCCTCAAAGACCTCATTGCCCGCTTCGAGCCCCGTGAGCTGTATCAAGTGCCTGAAGGCCCCGGTGTATGCATGCCTTACGGTTTTATCCATGACGATGGCAACACGGGTTTCAGCGTCAAGAACAGCCTGCGCTTCACCAGCACTCCGAACGTGATCATGAGCATGATCAACGCTTCACCAGATGACCCGACCAGACCCACCCGAGGC
Source organism: Pseudomonadota bacterium (assembly GCA_023388335.1). GTDB lineage: Bacteria > Pseudomonadota > Gammaproteobacteria > Pseudomonadales > Pseudomonadaceae > Aquipseudomonas. Next base: position 18,817 of record JAEWGL010000004.1, read on the forward strand.
ACCTACAACACCGACTACAGCCCCGGCTACGATGCGGAAAAATGGAAAAAGTCGAAAATCATGGAGAAGTTCTTCTTCGGCAATCGCATGACCACCCTAAAAGGCTGGCGACTCGATCCACGCCCTGAATCTGGCGAGCAGGAACGCGCCTGGTTCGCCATCGCCCATGTTGGCGGCCTGGTCAGACCGCTGCTGGCGGTGCAGATGTTCACCTTCCAGAAAGGTACCGACGGCCTGAAAGACCTGACGCCCCCGCCCGAGGCGGTAATTCCGAAATTCCTCAAGCTGACACAGAGCATTCGCGAGCAATAACGGCCGACGGGGCAGATTGATTTATGCACAGCGCTGAAATTAGGCGCTAGAAAAACCGTCGCCATTCTATGGATTGACGGTGAAATCGTTTATGGGATACGGCAACGCTCAGAGGGTTGATCAAGTTATCCAGGAGTTGAGTCGGCTTAAGTCTTGCTCGTCCTAATAGTCAGACCCGCGGAGGCGGATGTTTTTCCCCGGCAACCGCGCCGCTTTCGTTGCGGGGCGAGCCCGGAGCCACGGTGCCGGTTTTCACTACGCCCGTTTGCGCGAGGCTCGCTTGCAGGTCGGGCTCGGCCGCGGTGGCAGGGCCCTCCGAGCGGCCCGCAGGCGTGCCACTGTCGCCCACCTGACCTCGGGTCTTGAACAGCGATAGCAGCACCCCGCCCAGCAGCAGCGCCAGGGTCACTCCCAGCGACAGCAGCGCGGGAACATTCCCGACCATGCCGTGGTAGAAGATCTTGCAACCGATGAAGATCAGCACCAGGGCCAGCGCGTACTTGAGGTAGACGAAGCGGTGCATCAGGGCCGCGAGGGCAAAATACAAGGAGCGCAGGCCGAGGATGGCGAAGATGTTCGAGGTGTAGACGATGAACGGGTCCTGGGTGATGGCGAAAATAGCCGGAACGCTGTCGACCGCGAACACCAAATCGGCAAGCTCTATCAACACCAGGGCAAGGAACAGCGGTGTGGCGTAGCGCAGGGCCTTGGACTGGCCAGGTGGGGTGAGGTGGACGAAGAAGTGCGCGCCGTGGATCTGCTCGGTGACGCGTATGTGTCGGCGCACGAAGCGCAGCACGGGGTTGTTCGCCAGGTCCGGGTGGCTGTCTTCGCGGGAGAAGAACATCTTGATCCCGGTAAACAGCAGGAAGGCGCCGAAGATGTACAACACCCAGGCGAAGTTCTGCACCAGCGCCGCGCCCACGCCGATCATGATCGCCCGCAGGAACACCACCCCCAGGATGCCCCAGAACAGCACGCGGTGCTGGTAACGGCGGGGGATGGCGAAGAAGCTGAAGATCATCGCCATGACAAAGACATTGTCCATCGACAGCGACTGCTCGACCAGGAACCCGGTGTAGAACTCCAGCGCCGATTGCGCGCCCAGCTCGTACCAGACCCACGCGCCGAACAGCACGCCGACGCTGAAATAGCCGGAATACAGCAGCAGGCTTTCGCGCATCTCGATTTCGCGGTCTTGCCGGTGCAGTACGCCCAGGTCCAGGACCAGCAGGGCGACGACAACGCTGATGAAGACCAGCCACAGCCAAGTGCTGGTGCCGAGCAAGGGTGTGTAAAGCAATGCCTGCAGAGCCGCCATGCGCCCCTCCTTGATTGTCGACGTTGCTGAGCAACAGTGGTTCCGACATGGCGGCTTGGCAACCGTCAGAGGGGCCCGGCATCACTGCTTTTGAGCCTAGACCGACTTTGCAGCGCTGCCGAACGGGAGGGTGTAACATTTTTTTGCCCGCTAAGCCTGGCAGTTTGCCGCAAGGGCTCTCTCAGTACACCCATACCTCGACCCGGCGGTTGCGCAAGCGTCCTTGCTCCAGATCGTTGCCGGCGACCGGCAGGTCATCCCCCAGCCCCATCACTTCGCGTACTTCGACCCCCGCGCGCGCCAGTTCCCGGCGCACGGCCATGGCCCGTAGCCGCGAGAGCAGGTCAGCCCGGCCTAGCGTAGCCTTCGGGTCGCCGAAACCCACCAGTACCGCCTTGTGTTGTAGCTTGTCGGCATGGCGCAGGTACTCGGTGACCCGCAGCACGTCGCGCAGGGCTTTGTTGTCGAGGCTGGCGCTGCCTTCCTGGAAGCGGAAATTCACCGTCAGGCGCCGTGCTTCAGTCGCCAGTGCCCGGTAACGCGGCGGCATGTCGGCCTGCGCGGGCATCGGCAGGGCCCATACCTGCTGGGAGATGAACCCCTGCTCGGCAACGATGGCCTGGCCTGCCCGGCTTTGCGCGAAGTCCGCCAAGGCCTGGACCTGGGGCTTGGCTGCCTTGCCGGGCAGATAGAGGTACAAGCGCCGGGAAAGAGGGTAATCCTCGCTGGCCACCAGGGCAGGCGTGGGCAGCATGGCCGGCGCATGGCCCTCGGCGATCGCCAGTACCTTGGCGCCGTGGACTGCCGCGAGGCTGCTGAAGCCGATGGCCTGGCGATCAGCCTTGACCCGCGCCGCGAGCGCTTCACTGGATTCGAAGCGTTGCGCGTGGTGGGCGAGGGCGGCGTGGTGCGGGTCCAGCACTAGCGCCTTGAAGGTCTCATAGGTGCCGGAGCGATCATCGCGGGCGTAGAGGCTGATGGTACCTGCGGTAATACCCAGCTGCTCCCACCGCGTGACCTGCCCGCTGAAGACCTGGGCCAGTTGCGCGGTGCTCAACTGCGGCAGCGGGTTGTCGGGGTGGACGATTACCGCCACCCCATCCAGGCCAATCACTTGCTCGGACGCCGGGCTGCGCAGGTCGCCCAGAGCCTGCAACTGGCGGCTTTCGCTGTCGCTGATCGACCGTGAGGCGGTGGCCAGGTCGGCGTCCCCGCTACGCAGGGCGGTGAAGCCGGTGCTGGAGCCATGGGCGGCGATGTCGATGCGCAGGGAATGTCCGTGGACATCGCGCGCGCGGACCTGCAGCTCGTTGACGTCCGCACCGGGTACGGTCTCGATGGCCGTGGCCCCTTGCGCTTGCAGCAGGCCTCGTACCAGGGCCGGCGCCAATGTGGCGCCGATGGTGTTGGAGCCCTGGATGCGCAACTGTACGGGTTCGGCCAGGGCCAGCCAGGGGAGCACGCAGAGCAGGGAGAGCAGGAAGCGGCGCATGCCGTGGATGACCTGTGGCATAGGGTTGCCGCGCAGATTACGACAGCGGGGTGACGGATAGATGACAGCGGCGTCAGCGTTTGCGGGTAAGCCGGAACACCGGGTCGCCGACCCTGCGGGTTTGTCCTGCGGCCACGGCGCGGTCTACGCCGTGGCCTGTGCTGAACGTCTCGATCAGTGCGCCTCAGGCACGATCATCCGCTGCGGTGCCTGCCGCGCGCGTCGACGGGCCACGCAGTAGTACAACACGCTGGGCACCACCAGGCCGATGATCCACGACAGGTCCACGCCGCCCAGGTGCGCCACCATCGGCCCGGTGTAGAGCTTGGTGGCGATGAAGGGCATCTGCACCAGCACGCCGAGGGTGTAGACGATGATGCCGGGCCAGTTCCAGCGGCCGTAACGGGCGTTGGGGTCGGCCAGGGCGGGGATGTCGTAGCGCTCTTTGGTGATGAAGTAGTAGTCCACCAGGTTGACCGCGCTCCAAGGCACGAAGAAGGTCAGCAGGAACAGGATGAACGACTTGAAGGCGGTGAGAAACGAGTGTTGCCCGAGCAGGGCCACCAGCGTCGCGGTGCCGACGATTCCCAGGACGAACACCAGGCGTTGGCTGCGGGTGATGTTCAGGTGTCCGCGAAAGCCGCTGATGATGGTGGCGATGCACATGAAGCTGCCGTAGGAGTTGAGCGTGGAGATGGTCACCTTGCCGAAGGCGATGCTGAAGTACAGCAGCGCCGCCGTGGTGCCCGCGCCGCCAAGGCCGACGATGTAGGCCACTTCACGTCCCGAGAACTGCCCGTTGGCGATGGCCGCCGCGAATACCCCGAGCATCATCGAGGCCTGGGCGCCGAGGACCGACCCCAGGCCCGCGGCGAGGAAGGTTTTCACTGGCGAGGTGCGGCTGGGCAGGTAGCGCGAATAGTCCGCGACATAAGGGCCAAAGGAAATCTGCCAGGAGGCTGACAGTGACACCGCGAGCAGAAACGACGCCCAGCTGAAATGACGGTTGTCGAGCAGTTGGCCGATGTCGGCGATGGTCAGGATGCGGCTGAACAGGTAGACGAAGGCAATGATGCCCAGCACGCTGGCGACCCGGCCGATCCAGTGGATCATGCGGTAGCCGAACACGGTGACCAGCACGATCACGCTGGCGAAGATGAGGATGCCGACGCTGTCGCTGACGTCCAGCAGCTGGCCGATCGCCTGGCCCGACAAGACCGTGCCG
>JAEWGL010000111.1 GCA_023388335.1 Pseudomonadota bacterium
CTGGTTGAGCTGGCGGTAGCTGAGCTGGCGCTCAGCGAATACCAGCGCCACAGCCTCGGGGCTGCGCTCGACCTGCTGCTCGATCAGGCGCTGCACGCAGTATTCGTCCGGGTAGCGCTGGGCAGTACGGTTCCAGTCGCGCAAGGTCTGGTGTTGTGCCACCTCGAGCATCGGCAGTTCGCCGATGGCTTGGCTGGCGTCCGCGACCATGCCGCGCAGCAGGGTCTGCCAGTGGCTGGCCATGCGCTCGATGGTCGTGGCCTCGAACAGCTCGGCGGCATAGACCAGGGCAACCGAGATGCCTTGCGGGGTCTCCAGGGTTTCCAGCGACAGATCGAACTGCGCGCCGCCGCCGTCGAGCAACAGCTCGCGGGCTTGCAATTGCGGCAAGCTGTTGCCGGTAGCGGTGGCGCCGAGGGTACTGAGATGGTTGTACATCACCTGGAACAGCGGGTTCTGGTTCAAGATCCGCTGTGGGTTGAGCACTTCCACCAAGCGGTCGAACGGCAGGTCCTGGTTGGCCTGGGCGCCCAGGGTCACGTCCTTGACCTGTTGCAGCCACTGCCCCACGCTGGCCTGCGGCCGCGGGCACAGGCGCATCACCAGGGTGTTGACGAAGAAGCCGACCACGCCTTCCAGCTCCTGGCTGTTGCGGTTGTTCACCGGAACCCCGATGCGCAGGTCATGCTGGCCACTGTGGCGCTGCAGCAACAGCGCGAAAGCGGCCAGGAACAGCTGGAACAAGGTAGTTCCTTGGGCCTGGGCCAGCTCGCGTACTTGTCGCTCCAGGTCCTGCGGCAGACGCAGGTCCAGGCGCGTGCCCAAGTCGCTGGTCCGCGTGCCGCGTGGGTGATCGGTAGGCAGTTCCAGCACTACCTGCTCATCGCCCAGACGCTCCACCCAGTAATCCTGCTGGCGCTGCATTTCGCCCTGCTCCAGCCACTGGCGCTGCCAGTGGGCATAATCGGCGTATTGCACGGCCAGCGGCTGCAAGCCTGGCTCACGGCCGGCGTTGAAGGCGGTATAGAGTTCGACGAACTCGTGCACCAGCACGCTCATCGACCAGCCATCGGAGGTGATGTGGTGCAGGGTCAGTACCAGCACCCACTCCTGGGCCGAGCGTTCGATCACCTTGACCCGCATCAGCGGGCCCTGGTGCAGGTCGAACAGGCGGGTGATCTGCGCACGCACCGCCAGTTCCAGTTGCGGCTGGCTGGCGTCTGGCAACGCGGTCCACTGCAGGTCTACCGAGGCGGCAGGCTGGATCTGCTGGTACAGCTGTCCATCGTGCTGGACAAAGGTGGTGCGCAGCGATTCATGGCGAGCGAGCAAGGCATCGACCGCCTGCTGCAGCGCCGCACGGTCGAGGTTGCCTTGCAGGCGCACGGCCAGTGGGGTGTGGTAGGCGGTACTGTGCGGCTGCAAGGTCCAGAACATCCACTGGCGCTGCTGCGCGTAGGAAGCTGGCAGGCGCTCGCTACGCGGCAAGGCGGGAATCGACGCCTGCTCGCGCACGCGGGGGCAATGTTGCAGGGCTTGGGCCAGCTCACCGAGGTTGGCGGTATCGAAGATCATCCGCAGCGGCAGGTCCACCCCCAGTTGGCGACGCACCCGAGAGACGATCTGCACCGCCAGCAACGAGTGGCCGCCGAGACTGAAGAAGTTGTCCAGCAGGCCCACCGCGGGAACCTTGAGTACCTGTTCCCAGATCGCCGCCAGCGCCTGTTGTTGTGCGGTGACCGGCGGTACGTACTCATGGGCTGGACGCTCAAGGATCGGTGCCGGCAGTGCGCGGGTGTCGAGCTTGCCGTTGGCGGTCAGCGGCATGGCCTCAAGGGGCTGATAGACGCTGGGCAGCATGTAGTCCGGCAAGCGCTTGGCCAGCCAGTCCTTCAGTTCTTCGTCCCGCTGGGCGGCACTGCCTGCGAACACCACATAGGCCACCAGCTGCGCCTCGCCGGCCTGGCCGACCAGCAACACCGCCGCGTCGCGGACCTGCGGCGCGCCGCGCAGCCCCACCAGCACCTCTTCCAGGTCGATGCGGTAGCCACGCAGCTTGACCTGACGATCGACCCGGCCAAGGAACGCCAGCTCGCCACCGGGGTAACGGCGCACACGGTCACCCGTGCGGTACAGGCGTGCCCCCGGCGCACCGAACGGATCGGGCACGAAGCGCTCGGCGGTCATGCCTGGGCGGCCATGGTAACCGCGCGCCAGGCCGGCACCGCCGACGTAGAGCTCGCCATGGCTGCCCGAGGCCTGCAGCTGCAGACCAGCGTCCAGCACATGGGTGCTGAGGTTCGGCAGCGGTCGCCCCAGGACGATCGGGCTGCCCGCAGCAGTCAGCCGCTGGGTGAGCACGCCCACGGTGGTTTCGGTCGGGCCGTAGTGGTTGACGATTTCGCACTGCCCCAGCGCACGTACGCGCTCGACCAGCGTTTGCGCGCACGCCTCGCCACCGAGCACCAGGCAACGGCGCGGCAATACGCGCTCGGGACGCTCGGCACCGAGCAGCGCCTCCAGGTGCGATGGCACGATCTTCAGTACATCGATGCCATGGGCCTGCAGATAATCGCCAAAGCGCAGCGGATCGAGCGCGACGTCCTGCTCGATGACGTGCAACGCGCGCCCCGAGCACAGGGCGCCGAACAGCACCGTATGGCCGAGGTCGGCCGCGAGGGTGGAAACCACCGCCATGCTGCCCGCCTCGTCCAGCGGCAGGGTCTGCGCAATGCCCTGCAGGTAGTTGCCCAAGGACGCATGACTGACCGCCACGCCCTTGGCCTTGCCGGTGGAGCCGGAGGTGTAGATGACATAAGCCAGCTGGCGGCCATCGAGGCTGCGCCGCGGACCTTGCGCGCTGCGCTCGGGACGCGCCGGATCGAGCAGCAGCGTGGTGACCCCAGGCGCCTGCGGCAGGCTGTCCCGCAGCGCCTTCTGGGTCAGCAGGACACCGATGCGGCTGTCCTCGATCATGTAGGCCAGGCGTTGGGCAGGAAACGCTGGGTCGAGCGGGACGTAAGCGCCGCCGGCCTTCCACACCGCCAACAGGCCAATCACCATTTCCAGCGACCGCTCGGCCGCCAGCCCCACGCAGACCTCCGCGCCGACGCCCAGCTCCACCAGTTGCAACGCCAGAGCGTTGGCGCGGGCATCGAGCTCGGCGAAACTCAGGCTCTGCCCTGCGAACACCAGCGCCTGGGCCTGGGGCACCCGCCGCACCTGGGCTTCGAACATCTCGCAGGGCGAAGCAGCGACGGGCGTCTGGGGACCCTTGGCCTGCTGCAAGAGTTGCTGGCCTTGCTGCGGGTCAAGCATCGGTAGCTGGTCGAGCGCCTGGTCGGCATCGGCGGCCATGGCCCGCAGCAGGCGCTGCCAGTGGCCGGCCATGCGCGCGATGGTGGCCGCCTCGAACAGCTCGCAGGCATAGGTGAGTGAGGCGTGCAGCTTGCCGCCACGCTCGAAGGTGGTCAGGGTCAGGTCAAACGGCGTCGAGCGGCTGTTCCACTCGAGCGGACGCAGCTCCAGGCCGTCGCCGACCTTCATCACCTCGATATCGGTCACCTCCGGCAGGTGGTTGTACATCACCTGGAACAGCGGGTTGTGGCTCAGGCTGCGCTCCAGGTCGAGGGCCTCGACCAGTTGCTCGAACGGCAGGTCCTGGTGCGCCTGGGCATCGCTGGCGGTCTGCTTGACCGCCGCCAGCAGCGCTTGCACCGACTGCTGGCCGTCGAGGCGGGTACGCAGCACCTGGGTATTGACGAAGAAGCCGATCAGCCCTTCCACCTCGGCGCGGTTGCGGTTGGCGATCGGTACGCCGATGCGCAGGTCCGACTGGCCGCTGTGGCGGTACAGCAGCACATTGAACGCGGCAAGCAGAACCATGAACAGCGTGACGTTGTGCTGCCGGGCAAACGCGCGCAACTGTTCGGCCAGCGTGTCTTCGATGACGAACTCATGACGCAGGCCACGCTGGCTGGCTACCGCCGGACGCGGGAAATCGGTGGCCAGTTCGAGCAGCGGATGCTCATTGCCCAACTGGTGGCGCCAGTAGTCCAGCTGGCGCTCCTGCTCGCCGGCCTCCAGCCACTTGCGCTGCCACAGCGCGTAATCCACGTACTGGATCGGCAACGCCGGCAAGGCCAGCTCGCGCCCCTCCTGGAAGGCGGCGTAGCGCTGCATGAACTCATCGATCAGGACGTTCATCGACCAGCCATCGGCGACGATATGGTGCAGCGTCAGCAGCAACACGTGCTCCTGCGCGCCAAGCCTCAGCAGCGTGACCCGCAGCAATGGACCGGTAGCCAGGTCGAAGGGTCGCAAGGCCTCCTGTTCGGCCAGCTGACGTACCCTGTCCTCTTGCGCATCGCCTTGCAGGGTGCTCAGGTCGAGCTGCTCGACGTGTAGCGTTTGCGCGGCCGGCACCTGCAGCAAGCAGTCATTGGCATCCTGGGCGAACACCGTGCGCAGGGTTTGGTGGCGCGCCACCAAACCGGCGAATGCCTGCTCCAGGGCCGCCACATCCAGGCGTCCGGTCAGGCGCACAGCACTGGGCAGGTTATAGGCACCGCTGTGGCGGTCCAGCTGCCACAGGAACCACATACGCTGCTGGCCATAGGAAAGCGCGTAGCGATCTTCGACGTCGACGCCCGCCGCGATGGGAAATTGAGAGAAGTCGATTCCTTCGGCGCGCAAGCCCTCCAGGAACAGGCGGCGCTTCTCCACTGGCAGCTCAATGAAGCGACGGGCAAGCTTCAGGGACTTATCGGCATTCATCTGCGATCTTCCATACAGTTGGGTATCGAGCTTCGACTCGGCTATCCCTACGGGACGTAGGAGCGCGCAGAAAAATTAGCCGCGTGCGCGGCAGCGCCGGCTACGGTTGGGGAGTGGCTAAATCGGCGGCAGGGCTGCTCGTTATCCCTGCACGATGAAAGACCGATAGAGGTTTCTGCGGTTTTCCAGGATGGCGGGGTGAGCTGCCGCAACCTGCCTGGGGCCAATGCCTCCAGGGAGACCGTGGTGCCTGGGTTTGGGCTCGCTGCGCGGACCAGCGGGCTGGGCGATCTTCCACAGGTTCTCCACTGCTCTTGAGACTGGCGGTGTACCTACCCGCGAAGGGGCCAGAGCAGCACGACAAACGGTCCGTGGTGCTCTGGCGGGTTACCAAGCGGCCCCACTGAGGGGCCGCTTGCCTGGGGCCGTCAGAGCAGCTCCAACTCCGCCATCAGGTCACTGAGCCGGTCGACCTTGTCGTCGTCCAGCGCACTGGCCTTGAGCCCTTCGACATACTCGGCCAACTCCGCCACCGTGCTGCACTCGAACATCGCCCGCAGCGGCACATTCAACTGCAGCTGCTTTTGCAGCCGAGAGGCGATCTGGGTCGCCAGCAGTGAGTGCCCGCCGAGCTCGAAGAAGTTGTCATGCACGCCCACCCGTTCGGCCTTGAGCACATCGCCCCAGATCCCGGCCAGGGTCTGTTCCAGCTCGTTGCGTGGCGCCAGGTAGTCCTGGCTGTGCTGGGCGCCGATGTCGATGGCCGGCAGCGCCTTGCGATCGAGCTTGCCGTTGGCGTTGCGTGGCAGGCTGTCGAACCAGCCCCAGTGCAGGGGCACCATGTACTCGGCAAGATCCGCGCGCAGACGCTGCTTGACCTGCTCGAGCAGCGCGGCATCGGCGCTCACCCCCTGATGGGCCACCAGGTAGCCCACCAGGTGCTTGCCGTTGATCCCTTCCAGCACCGCCACGGCCGCCTCACGGATCTCGGCCAGTTCATGCAGGCGGGCCTCGATCTCGCCCAGCTCGATCCGATAACCGCGAATCTTCACCTGATGGTCGATCCGGCCAACGTACTCGAGCACGCCATCCGGGCGGCGCCGGGCCAGGTCGCCAGTGCGGTACAGGCGCTCGCCCGTAGCGCCGAACGGGTGCGGGATGAACGCCAAGGCGGTGCGCGCCGGGTCCCCCACATAACCACGGCCGACCCCGGTGCCGGCGACGCACAGCTCGCCCACCGCGCCCAGCGGCACCAGCGCCTGGTCGTCGCCGAGCAGGTACAGGCGGTTGTTGTCGGTCGGTGTGCCGATCGGCAGGTAGCTGCCCTGGGTGGATGGGCGGTCGACGCGGAAGAACGCCACGTCATCCGAACACTCCGCCGGGCCATAGGCGTTGACCAGGCCAATCGCCGGGTAACGCTGCAGCCACTGGGCGGCCAGCTCTGGCGGCAGGGCCTCGCCCGTCGGCAGCATCCAGCGCAGGCCGTCGAGGACCTGGTGCTCGTTGGCGAGCATGCCCTGGATCAGCGACGGCACACTTTCCAGCACGGTGATGCCGCTGGCCTGCACATGCTCGAGCAAACCGTGCGGATCATGGGCGATGGCGTTCGGCACGATCTGCACCCGGGCACCGAACAATGGCGCGGCGAGGAACTGCCAGACCGAGATATCGAAGCTCTGCGAGGCGGTCTGGGCGATCACGTCCTGCTCGTCCAGCGTCAGGTACGGCACTTTGCTCAGCTGGTTGTTGAGCATGCCGCGCTGCTCGACCATCACCCCTTTGGGCAGGCCGGTGGAGCCGGAGGTGTAGATCACGTAGGCCAGGTTGTCCGGCGCGCTGTAGATGCCTGGGTTGTGGCTGGCCGCCGCGTTGCCCTGGACCTGTTCCCAGACCAGCAGCGTGGGCCGGGCCACACCTGCGACTTCATCGAGCAATTGCCGCGCCTGCTCGGCGTGGGCCGCCGTGCACACCAGCACCGGCGTGCGGCTCAGCTCGACGATGCGCTGCAGGCGCGCCGCTGGCAGGCCAGGGTCCAGCGGCAGGTAACCGGCACCGGCCTTGAAGCTGCCGATGATCATGCCCAGCAACGGCAGGCCCCGCTCGGCCAGCAGTGCCACCGGCTGGTCGACGTTCACCCCCGCCGCTACCAGCGCATGGCCCAGGCGATTGGCCGCCAGGTTCAGCCCGGCGTAGTCGAAGGTTGCCTCCAGGCAGCGGGCGACGATGCGCTGAGGATGGGCGGCGACCCGCGCCTCGAACAGCTCCACGTAGCTCTGCTCCAGGGTGTAGGCGTGTTCGGTGCGGTTGCAGTCCTCCAGCAGAAAGCGCCGCTCATCGGCGCCGAGCAGTGGCAGTTCGGCCACGTCGCCCTCGAAGCCTTCGACCAGGGCGAGCAATAGGCGCTTGAACTCGGCCAGCAGCCGTTCGACGGTCGGGGTGTCGAAATAGCGCTGGTCGAACGACAGGTGCAGGCCCAGGTCGTCACCTGGGTAGCACACCGCGGTCAGCGGGAAATTGGTGTGGGTGCGGCCGGAGTCGGAGCTGGCGTTGAGGTGCTGGGCGTGGTCGAGCACCGAGGCTTCCACCGGGGCGTTCTCGAAGACGAACAAACTGTCGAACAGCGGCTGGCCCTTGGGCAGCTCGCTGCGCTCCTGGATGGCCACCAGCGGCAGGTACTCGTACTCGCGCAGCTCCATGTTGCGCTCCAGCAGGCCTTGCAGCCACTGGCGCACGCTGCAGCCCTGGCCAGGGGCCGGCAGCTGCACGCGCAGGGCGATGCTGTTGATGAACAGGCCGACCGTGCGCTGCATCTGCGGCATGCTCACCGGCCGCCCGGCCACCGTGACGCCGAAGACCACGTCACGCTCGCCGCTGTAGCGGGCCAGCACCAGGGCCCAGGCCGCCTGGGCGAAGGTGTTGACCGTCAACTGGTGGGCCTGGGCCAGTTCACGCAGGCGCGCGCCCTCGTTGACCGGCAGCCGGGTGTAGCAGTCGCCGACAATCATGCCGTCGCCGGCATGGTCGTGGCGCAGCGGGCGATCGCTGGGGATCGCCGTGGCGCGCTCGAAGCCTGCGAGATTGCGCTGCCACCACTGGCGCGCTTCATCCAGGTCCTGGCGCTGCAGCCAGCCGATGTAGTCGCGGTAGCGCGGCGGCACCGGCAGTTGGGCCTGGCGGCCTTGCTCGAGGGACTGGTAGAGCTCGAAGAAGTCATTCATCAGCAGCGACCGGCACCAGGCGTCGATGAGGATGTGGTGGTTGCTCATCATGAACCAGTAGCCCTCGTCGGCGACGCGCACCAGACGCAGGTGGAACGGCGCCTCGGACAACAAGACGAAGCCGGCCTCGCGCTCCTGCTTGTGCAGGGCCTGCAGGCGCTGCTCCTGGGCGGTCTCGTCGAGGCCGCGCCAGTCCTGGTAGTCCACGGGCGTCTTGCCTGGCCGGTGGATGATCTGCAGCATCGCTTCGCCAGCATTCCAGCTGAACGAGGCGCGCAGGGCTTCATGCCGCGCGACTACGGCCTGCCAGGCCTGGGCGAAGCGTTGCGGATCGAGCGCGCTGTTGATGCGGTAGCGGTCCTGCATGTAGTAGATGCCGGTGCCTGGCTCGAGCAGGGTATGCAACAGCATGCCTTCCTGCATCGGCGTCAGCGGGTAGACGTCCTCTATCTCGCCAGCGGCCACCGGCAAGGCATCGATCTGTTCCTGGGTCAGCTGCGCCAGGGGGAAGTCGGACGGGGTAAAGCTGCCGTTGCCGTCGGCCAGACAGTGTTCGACCAGCGCCAGCAGTTCCTGGCGATAGGCCTCGGCCAGCTCGGCGATGGTGCGCTGGTCATAGCGTTCGGCGCTGAAGGTCCAGCGCAGCTGCAAGGCGCCGCCGTAGACCTGGCCATCGACGCTGAGCCAGTTGGGCAGCGGCGCGTCCAGGTCATGGGCCAGGCCCGCCGGTGCATCCAGCGGCTGGAACAGCGCGGCGGCATCGAACTGCTGGTCGAACTGGCCCAGGTAGTTGAAGGTGATCCGTGCCTGGGGCAGCGCGGCCATGTGCTCGCGGGCGGCGTCATCGGCCAGGTAGCGCAGCACGCCGTAGCCAATGCCTTTGTGCGGCACCTGGCGCAGCTGCTCCTTGATGCGCTTGATCGAGCCGGCACGGGCGGCGTCGTCCTCGCCCGTTTCGGGGCTCAGGGACAATGGATAGGCATTGGTGAACCAGCCGACGCTGCGCGTCAGGTCGATGTCTTCGAACACGCCTTCCCGGCCGTGGCCTTCCAGTTGCACCAGCACCTTGTCATCGCCGCTCCAGCGGCACAGGGTGCGGGCCAGGGCCGTCAACAGCAGGTCGTTGACCTGGGTGTGGTAGGCGGCCGGGGCCAGTTGCAGCAACTGGCGGGTCTGCTCCAGGTCAAGGCCGATGGTCAGGGTGCGGGCATGGCGGTGCAGGTTGGCGCCTTGCGGGTGATCGCACGGCAGCTCATGACGAACGCTGCCCAGCTGCGCTTGCCACCAGTGCCGTTCATCGCGCAGCGAATCGCTGCCGGCATAACTGGCCAGGCGCGCGGCCCAGTCGCCCATGGCATGGGTCTTGGCCGCCAGCGGCTCGCCTCGGTACAGCGCCTGCAGGTCTTCGAGCAGCACGCGCCAGGAGACACCATCGACCACCAGGTGATGGACCGCCAGCAGCAGACGCTGTGCGCCCTGCCCGTCACTGACCAGCAGCGCGCGCAGCAGTGGCCCCTGCTCCAGGTCGAGGCTGCGTTGCACATCGGTGTACAGCGCCTGGCAGTCCTCGAAGCTGGCCACGGTCGCGGCCCACAACAGGGGCTGCGTCGCCTGGCCATATTCACCCTGCCAGCGTCCGTGGTGCGGGGTAAAGCGCAGGCGCAGGCTGTCGTGCTGCTCCAGCAGTGACGCCAGTGCCTGCTCCAGGGTTTCAGGCTGCAAGGGCTGGCGTGCCTCGAGCAACACGGC
>JAEWGL010000162.1 GCA_023388335.1 Pseudomonadota bacterium
AGGCACTCAAGGTGACCTACCTCGATTACCGCGGCGAGCTCCGCGAACTCAACCTCGGGCGCTTTTCCCTGTTCCTCGGCGCCCGCGCCTGGGGTTTTACCGGCGCCTCGCTGCTGCTGTCCACCCAACTGGAGCTGAACCTGGGCAATACCCGCTACGGCAACGACCTGCAGCCCCTCGAACAGGCCACGCGCCCGCCGACCAGCGATAACCAGGCCCACGTGCAGATCGATAAAGGGCTCATCAGCAAGTTCAACGTGTTCGCCGGCGTCAAGGCCGGCATCCAGGTGACCGGCGCCCTGAACTGGGCCCCGCCTGCGGAAGTCGTCGCCTTGTCCGCCTACCCGATGCTGTCCATCAGCGGCAAGCAGGTACTCAGCCGCACCAGCAGCTGGCTCACGCTTGCCCGCCTGACCGCGGAAGTCGGCGCGGCCGCAGGCATCGGCGCGCAAGGCGAGTTCGCGCTGTCCCTGCATAAGGGTCGACTGATCCTTTATCTGAAAGCCGCGCTGATCAGCGGGCCCGGGGCCAGCGGCAGTTTCAGGTTCGAAGTCGGGTATGACGCCATCGTCGATATCCTCAATCTGTTCCGACGGGAGTTGCATCGGAACAACAACCAGCCGCCGAAGTGGGTGGATCCAGCCGCAGCGGATTACCTGTCGAAGATGACCGTCATCGGGGCCCTGGGGCTGGATCCTGGGATGGTGTATCTGATGGCATATGACAAAATCATGTCACTTTACGAGGCGTTAAGGCACCCAGACCTAGGAGGGGCGGTCGCGAATACAATCGTTAACTATCCGAAGAAGCAAGATCTCAAAAATTGGGTCATTCAAGCACCTGCTAGTGCTTTAGGGCCGCTGCTTCATACTCTTACATCCGCTCCGAAGGCATTCGAAGTAAACGCCGCCAACCAACGCTCCTCCGGCAAGTTGAAATACACACTTAACGAATCATATCTAATTCAACAGATAGCCATATCAATGATTATCGAGTGGATAGCTGCAGACATAAGTGGGCGCAATACTCAACAACAATTCATTGAAGCGTGCATTAGAATGAATAAATTTGGAGGTCAACCGAAAAATTCTGGGCAGGCATACTGCGAAAATAGATTACGCCTTGATACGTTCATGAGAGAACCTGTTCTTCTTCTTGAGCAGCCTCGCGGACGACAGGCGCGAGCCACGTATGACAAACACTCAGGACTTCTTGGGCGTTCAATGGACCATCATTGCAAAATCACCTACTTCAACGGAAACCCAACCAATCCTGCCGGCTTTGCCAAATATGTCGAATAAATTCACCAAACAATGGATCCTGGCTTTAGGGTTAGCTCTAACGCTCATCGCTTCAGCGACAAATACTTTTGCCAGTAGCTATAATCAGTACGAGGTCAGGCACGCAAAGCTTTTGTACAACCAGCGCAAGCCCTCCATTCCAGCCCTAAAAATAGCTGCTGCAACCGGAGATGCTGAATCGCAGTTCTTACTGGCTGAAGAATTACGCGGTCCAACACAAATCATGAACCCTGAAGCTTTACGCTGGTATGAAAAATCCGCGCTGCAGGGCGACATGTACGCGATGTTCCGCTTGTCAAATAAGCAATACGATTTATGTATAGTCATCAATAGTTGCTCGCAAGGCTCAAGGTCACCGGCAGAATGGAAGAAGCAGCTAATTTCGATAGCCGAGAAAAAAACTGCCGAAGGCGATAGTGAGGCCATGGCAATACTATATTTGATATCCGGCGACTTAAAATGGCTAAAAAATTCCGCCAACGCTGGAAATCCTGAATCCCAATGGTTACTTGCTAACAAATACAAAGAAGGCAACGGCTTCTTCTGGCCGGGGCAGCGTGACAAAGAAATTGAAAACCAACTCAAGCTATCCGCCAAGGCTATGTTTCCCAGAGCCATTATTGAATATGCTGCGCTACTTGGGAGGCGTGGTGAATCAGACAAGGGTAGGCAATGGTATCTAAAAGCTGTTGAGCTAAGCTACGCGATTGCAGTTTCAAGCTACGCTTACCTGCTTGAGACTGGCGACACCTACAACATACAGAAAGATCCAGTCCAAGCATATGCGCTTAACACTATACTACTGGAGCTGGACGGCGGTGGCGGACTTGACATGGGTGCCAAACACAGCATAGAAGAATTAAAAAAACAGCTTTCTTTGTCAGAGATCAAGCATGCACTGGATTATGCGGAGCAATGGAAGCAACAGCATCCACCGCTTTCCTTTTATCGAATTAAACTGGGTATGTAAAGCGCATGCAAAACTTGAGATTCATGAATAAATTTTTATCGACACCTCCACCAGGCGGTGAACATCAAAGGGCCCAGCTTCAACCTGGTGAAAGGCTTCGAGAGCAGCGCCGAGATCACCTTCGACATTCACCTGGCCCATGGCGAAGTGGAAGTGTTCAAGAAGGACTTTCCCGAGCGGGCGAAAGCCCAGGCGCTCAAGGTGGCCCTCGATTACCGCGGCGACGTCCGCGAACTCAACCTCGGGCGCTTTTCCCTGTCCCTCGGTGCCCGCGCCTGGGGTCGATATCCTCAATTTGTTCCGGCGGGAGTTGCATCGGAACAACAAATCTCATGGATCGCAAGCAGTCATTCCAGTGCAGCTAGCAAAGCGCTTTTTATCGAAAGCTGTATAAGGATGAATAATTCGGGACCTCGCCATCTTCGAGAGAACAAGCTTATTGTGAGAACCGATTCAAACTAGACCAATTCATGAGGGAGGCTGTCAGACGCTTTGAGTACAGAGCCGGAGACTTGATGCGACAAGAATACCTCGACACGGCCAGATTACTAGGCTCCGAAATGGACATGCACTGCAGGATCACATACTTCAACAATAGGTCATCCGCAGGATTTTCCAAGTACTCGCCCTATGATCATTAGCGTTTCGCGTATTCGCGCAGCCCTAGCCGCAAGCTTATTAATTATGGAGATAAGCCAACCTACTCTTGCCCTTGAGCCAGAACGAGAACCGAACAATATTGGCCTTGTATTATTTAGTCAGCGAAAGCCTGCGACGCTTCAACTGGAGAATGCTGCGAAAGCCGGCGACGCTGAATCTCAGTTTTATCTTGCTGAGGAACTGCGTAATAAAGCGCGAAGCATTACACCAGAAGCAGCATTCTGGTATGAAAAAGCCGCGTTGAAAGGCGACATATATTCGTTGTATCGGCTTGCCACTATGGATAACGACTTATGCATGCTCATGGAGAATTGCCCAATATCCGGAAAAAAACATCTGTGGTGGAGGGAGGTACTGCAGCACGTGCTGGAAGCTCGAATTCAGAATGGCGATGGTGAAGCCATGCAGATGATGTATATGCTCTCTACAGATTTTCAATGGCTTAAAAAATCGGCCGCGGCCGGGTACGCTGAGGCTCAATGCTGGCTAGCTGATAAATACCTAGACGGGAAGGGTTTCTTTTGGCCTGGGCAACGTAACGCTGAGAGTATGCGACTCTTGAAGCTATGTGCGGAAGGCGGAAATCCTCAGGGGATTAATAGATAGGCAGCAACATTATTGCAGCAAGGCGACGTCGAGGGCGCTCAACACTGGCTACTCAGAGGCGTTGAAATAGCTTTCGGTCCTTCGGTCGCGAATTATGCAATTAGCCTAGAAGATGGAAAATACTACAATTTTTCACCCGACCTCATTACCGCTTACAGCCTGAACTTGCTACTCACCGAACTGGATGGGGTGCAAGCATGAAGGAAACTGCGCTGTACGCGATAAAAAACCTATCAAGCAGGCTCACTCCCAATGAAATAGAGACGGCCAAGATTCGCGCGGAGCACTGGCGGGTCGCACACCCTCCTCTATCGTTCTATCCACCAAAGCTGGAAAATTAACGATATAACTAACACCTGTCTGTACAGCGCAGCCAGACCGTACCTGATGGTTCAGAAATTCCTGAACTGATTATTTGCCTCCAGGGATTCTTCCGATGGCCGCAGCTCACCAGAATCCCCTCACGACAATCACAATAATCATGAGGCCCCTCGTGGACCACACTCTCCAGGCCCAGGTACGGCAAGCCGCCGCCAACCTTGTGGATGCCTTCGCCAGCAATGACACCGAGCGCTACTTCGCGTGTTTCAGCGAAGACGCCAGCTTCCTCTTCCACACCTTGCCGGAGCCGCTGCACACGCGTAGCGCCTACCAGGACCTCTGGCGGCAATGGCAGGCCGAAGGCTTCGCCGTGCTCGGTTGCCAGTCGAGCAATGCCAGCGTGAGCCTGCAAGGCGAGGTAGCGATCTTCATGCACGATGTAGCCACCCACATCCGCATCGGCGGCGCGGAGCATCACCTGCAGGAGCGTGAAACCATCGTCTTGCGCCGGCACGGCGAACGCTGGCTGGCCTGTCATGAGCATTTGTCGGTCGTCACCACGGCCTGACCTTTTCCGGCGGCCCTGCCGCCACTGCCAACGCACCCTAAAAAGGCCGCGCGCACCTGCGCGGGCCAACAACAACAGCGCTGGAGCCCTGCGATGAGCCAATCGACCGGTATCGAAACCAACGGTGTCGAACAGATACCCGACCACCAACGGCATGCCTCGCCGACCGACCTGTTCCGCCTGATCTTCGGCGGGGCCAATACCTTTGCCACCGCCGTGCTGGGTAGCTTCCCAGTGCTGTTCGGCCTGTCCTTCGAGGCCGGCGTGTGGGCGATTATCCTCGGCGTCGCCGTCGGCGCGCTGATTCTTGCACCGATGGGGTTGTTCGGCGCCCTCAACGGCACCAACAACGCAGTCTCCTCCGGTGCGCACTTCGGTGTCCACGGGCGCATCGTCGGCTCGTTCCTGTCGCTGCTGACCGCCGTGGCATTCTTCTCGCTGTCGGTGTGGAGCTCGGGTGACGCGCTGGTCGGTGGCGCCAAGCGCCTGGTCGGGCTGCCGGAAACCGACCTGACCCTAGGCTTGGCCTACGGCCTGTTCGCGGTGCTGGTGCTGATCGTCTGCATCTTCGGCTTCCGCTTCATGCTGTGGGTCAACAAGATCGCGGTCACGGCCTCCAGCCTGCTGTTCCTGCTGGGCATCGTCGCCTTTGCCGGGCCGTTCGACAGCAGCTTCGCCGGCAGCGTGAACATCGGCCAGCCGGGCTTCTGGGCCGCGTTCGTCGGCGCGGTGATCCTGGCCATGAGCAACCCGGTGTCCTTTGGTGCATTTCTCGGCGACTGGTCGCGCTACATCCCTCGCCAGACGCCGAAGGCGCGCATCATGCTGGCGGTGATCGCCGCCCAGGCCGGTACCCTCATCCCGTTCTTCTTCGGCCTGTGCACGGCCACCCTGGTGGCGACCCAAGCCCCAGCGTACATCGAGGCCAACAACTACGTGGGCGGCCTGCTGGCCATTTCGCCGACCTGGTTCTTCCTGCCGGTGTGCCTGATCGCGGTGATCGGCGGCATGTCCACCGGCACCACGGCGCTGTACGGCACAGGCCTGGACATGTCCAGCGTGTTCCCGCGCCTGCTCAGCCGCGCAGGCGCCACCCTGCTGATTGGCGTGGCGGCCATCGCCTTCATCTTCATCGGCCGCTTCACCTTCAACCTGGTGCAGAGCGTGTCGACCTTCGCCGTGCTGATCATCACCTGCACCAGCCCTTGGATGGTGATCATGATCCTCGGCCTGATCACCCGCCGCGGCTTCTACCATGCCGACGACCTGCAGGTCTTCACCCGCGGCCAGCGCGGCGGCCATTACTGGTTCCAGCATGGCTGGAACTGGCGCGGCATGGGCGCCTGGATCCCCAGCGCGGTGGTCGGTCTGAGCTTCGTCAACCTGCCTGGCCAGTTCGTTGGCCCGCTGGGCGAGCTGGCCGGCGGCATCGACCTCAGCTTGCCGATCACCTTGGGCCTGGCTGGCATGCTCTACCTGACGCTGCTCAACCTCTTCCCCGAACCTGCCGCGGTATACGGCCCCAAGGGCCCGCGCTGGGTGCGCGCGAAAGGCGCCACCTACGCCGTCCCGGGCACCGCCGAAATCGCCTGATCTGCTGACTGGAACCTGACCATGACTTCATCACACTACATCGATGGCCACTGGCTAGAAGGCGCTGGCGCCGACTGCATCACCGTCCATGACCCAGCCCTGGGCCAGCCGTTCGCCGAACTGAGGGCCGCCAGCGTCAAGCAGGTCGACCAGGCCGTCGCCGCCGCGCGCCAGGCGTTGCCGGGCTGGAAAAGCGTCAGTGCCGGCGAGCGTGCCCTTTACCTGCGCGGCTTCGCTGAACAGCTTGGCCAGCGCCGGGAGGCCTTGATCACCCTGCAGATGCAGAACAATGGCAAGCCGCGTCACGAAGCCGAAGTGGACCTGGACGACGCGGTGGCCACCTTCACCTACTACGCCGAGCTGGCCGAACAGCTGCTACAAAAGAACCGCGACGTACCCCTGGCCGTGCCTGGCTTCAAGGCCCGTACGCGCCTGGAACCGGTGGGCGTGGTTGGCCTGATCGTGCCTTGGAACTTCCCACTGGTAACCAGTGCCTGGAAGCTCGCCCCGGCCCTGGCCGCTGGCTGCACCGTGGTGCTCAAACCGTCCGAGATCACCCCACTGGTCGAGCAGGTCTACGGCCAGATCGCCGATGCCCTGGGCCTGCCGCCTGGCGTGCTGAACATCATCAATGGCAAGGCCGAGATCGGTGCAGCCCTGAGCGCCCACAATGGCCTGGACAAGCTCTCCTTCACCGGTAGCAATGCCGTCGGCAGCCAGGTGATGCGTAGCGCGGCGGCCCAGTGCAAACCGGTTACGCTTGAGCTGGGCGGCAAATCGGCGATCATCGTGTTCGACGATTGCGACCTGGACCAGGCGGTGGAGTGGATCGTCGCCGGCATCAGCTGGAACGCGGGCCAGATGTGCTCGGCGACCTCACGCCTGCTGGTGCAGGACGGTATCGCCGAGGCGCTGTTGCCACGCCTGAAGGCTGCATTCGAACGCCTGCGCGTGGGCAACCCGTTCAGCGAAGAGGTCGACATGGGCCCGTTGACCAGCCAGGGCCAATGGCTCAAGGTCGCCGCCTATTTCGCCCTCGCCCGGGAAGAAGGCCTGAACTGCCTCGCCGGTGGCCACACCCTTGATCGCCAAGGCTGGTTCGCGAGCCCGACGCTCTATGTCGACGTTCCCCACGACAGCCGCCTGTGGACCGAAGAGATCTTCGGCCCGGTACTCTGCGCGCAGCGCTTCAGCAGCGAAGAGCAGGCCATCGCCCTAGCCAACGACAGCCGCTTCGGCCTGGTCGCCACCGTCTGCTCCGCCGACCTTGAACGCGCCAAGCGTGTGGCCGATGCCCTGGAAGTCGGGCATGTGTGGATCAACTCGATCCAGGCGGTGTTCGTCGAAACTTCGTGGGGTGGCACCAAGGGCAGCGGCATCGGCCGCGAGCTGGGGCCTTGGGGATTGGCGGCGTATCAGGCGGTGAAGCACGTGACCCGTTGCTTCGGCTGACGCACCCGCTTAAGGTGTCGATAAGGTCTCAACGGGAGGTCTCATCATGGATTACAACGATAAGCTCATCGAAGACACCGTACTTGCGCTGCTCGCCCTCTATAGCTTCAACGGCGGTCAGGCCTGGAAGCGCTTCGATTTCGAGATCATGAATCGCCTGCACGAACAGGGAATGATCAGCCAGCCGCGGGGCAGGGCCGAATCGGTAAGGCTCTCGTCAGAAGGCCTGGAACGCGGACAGCAGATTGCCGGCCGGTTATTCGGGATTGCCACACCGCGATCGTCGAGCTGAAACGGCGAAGCTGATTGTTCGATGGTCCAGGGCCTTTGCCGATCACCGTGCAATGGCCCTCTCCCCGAGGGAGAGGGCCGAGGTGATGGCGATCGTTGCGCTGGGCCTGTCTCTGCGCTCAGCTTGGCTCGTCCGTGACCCGCGCCGGGCCGTCCTGGAGCAATACCATGCTCTGCGGCGCCGACAGGGCGATGCCCTGCTCGCGCAGGCGCCCGAGGATGGTGAACAGCAGGTCGCTGCGCGCCCCGGAGACGGCCCGGGGACCGGCCACGTAGCCGCTGACGCTCATGACCATGCCGCTGGTGGTCAGGTCCTTGAAGGTCACCGAAGGTGCCGGCGCATCGAGGATCGTCTCGTGCTCGCGATAGGCCTGCAACAGCAGCTCGCGCACCAGCGCGGCATCGGTATCCAGCGGTAGGGTCAAGGTGATCCCCACGACGCCCAGGGCATTGCCCATGGTCACGTTGCGCACGTTCTGCGAGATGAACTGCGAGTTGGGCACGATCACCGTGGAACGGTCGGACATCTGGATCTCGGTGGCGCGCACGTTGATCCGGCGAATGTCTCCTTCGACCCCGGCAAGGCTGACCCAGTCGCCCACCTTGACTGGCCGCTCGGTGAGCAGGATCAGGCCCGAGATGAAGTTCTGCACGATCGCCTGCAGACCGAAACCGATACCCACCGACAGCGCGCTCACCACCCAGGTCAGGCTGGTCAGGTTGATGCGCAGGATCGACATCACCAGCATCGCCAGGAACAGGAAGCCCAGGTAACCCACCAGGGTCACCAGTGACGCACGCATGCCGGCATCCATTTCGGTTTCAGGCAACAGCCGCTCGCTGAGCCAGCGCTTGACCACACGGATGCCGAACATGCCACCGATCAGCAGGGCCACGGCGATGAAAATGTCCTGCGGGACGATATTCAGATTGCCCAGGGTCTTGACCCCACTGACGTTCCAGTCGCCCAGGCTCAGCAGCAATTCGCCCGGGCCGGTGCCAGTCGGCAGAATGGCCAGCAACGCTGCGGTGAACAGCAGCAAGGTGCGCCCCACACCCGCCAGCACGGTGCTGGCCTGGGCCTGATGACGTGGTGCCAGCCCCAGCGCCGACGCGAGCGCCAGGCCGCCCGGTTGGCGTGGTGAAAGCAGGGTTTCGCACAGGTCACCGAACACCGCCACCAGCAAGTAGGTGCAGGTCGCGATCACGGTGATCCACAGCAGTTTGGCGGCGAGGAAGTACGCCAGGGTCAGGTAGCCTGTAAGCAGTGTCAGCAGGATCGCCGCTACCCACGCAGACACCACGAAGGGAATCAGTCCCGCCAACCCCGGCAGGCGCTCCAGCTGATGCCGGCGCCGCGCCCGGCGATACTGCACCAGCGCCACGGCAAAGATCAGCGCCACCACCAGTGCGGTGAGACCGTTGGTCGCCACGGTCAGCGCCAGGCTGCTGGCGATCACGCTGTTGATGCGCTCCTGGGTCAGCAGCACCATCAAGGCCGACCCCAGCACTGGGGCGAACCAGCCCAAGGCGCTGGCGACTTCATCGGGGATCGTCGGCAGGCGCCAGCTCGGCCGCGCCAGCATCAGCATGGCCCGCCCCAGCCCGGCAATGAAGGCGCAGAACACCACCAGGGTCAGAATATGGTTGGTCAGGCTGGCAATATCGGCACCCAGCTCGGCACTGTTTTCCAACCCCCAGCGCACCAGCGAGACGGCGCCACCGATGGTGATCAACGTGGCCAGGCCGACGCCCAGGGCCAATGCGCTGCGCCGCAGGCGGCCTTCGGGTAGCCAGCGGATCACCACCCATGCCAGTAGGCGCTCGAGCAAGCGCCGGCCGAGTGTCCAGAGAAGGATAGCGGCCACCAGGCTTGCGATGAACAGGCCGCGTTGTCCGGCACTGAAGGCAGTGTCCAGGGCCGCGGCGGCTTCGTCGCGCAGCTCGCGCAGGCGTCCCAGGTCGTCCGCGGTCGGGCGGATCAGGCTCGACCAGAACTCGGGACTCAACGGACTGGCCGCGCGCGAGGTGACCTGTGAGTTGAACAGGCTGCGGCGCAAGTTGATGATCTGCGCCGCCAGGTCGCGGGCCGACTGCGCCAGCTGGGTCGCCTGCTGTTGCTGGGCGGTGAGGGATTTTTTCTCGGCATTGAGTTGCCGGCGTTGTTGCGTAAGGCTCTCGGCCTCATCAGGCTGCGCCGGTCCCAGCACATTGAGCTGGTCATCGATGCGCTGAAGATCGGCCGTGCGCACGGTCACCAGTGCGCCCGCCTGACGCTGTACTTGCAAGGCCCCCTGGCGCAGCTGGGCGAGCAGGTCGTCATTGGCGTTGCTGGTCACGCCCTGGCGGATCAGGTCGAGCCGATCGCTCAATTGCTCCAGCGTGGCGTCCTCGGCCAGCACGGGCATCTCGGTTGCCACTGGGCGCGGCGCAGGCGCGGCCGGCGCCGACCAAGCCGGCAGGGCCACCCAAAGCATCAGGGCGAGAATCCCCGTGCACACACTGTTCAGGTTGACACGCCTCATCGGACTTTCCTCTTGCACGTCACGACGGATTCTACGCCGGTCTGGACGGGTCAGGCAGGTGGCGTTTCACGTTCGAGCAGTTTGCGCTTGCGCTCCACCCCCCATCGATAGCCGCTGATATCGCCATCGCGGCGCACCACGCGATGGCAGGGGATCGCCACGGCAATACGATTTGCCCCGCAGGCCTTGGCAACCGCCCGCACCGCGGCCGGTGCGCCGAGCCGTTCGGCAAGCTCGCTGTAGCTCACCCGACTACCGACCGGGATCTCGCGCAACGCCTGCCAGACCCGCTCCTGAAAAGCCGTGCCCTGCACATCCAGCGGCAGGTCCAGGCCCAGCGCGGGCGCCTCGACAAAGCCCACCACCTCGGCGACCAGACGTTCGAAGGCGGCGTCGCCGCCGACCAGCTGCGCCTTGGGGAACTGGTCTTGCAGATCACGCAACAACCGTTCCGGATCGTCACCCAGCAGGATCGCGCAGAGCCCACGCGTGCTCTGGGCCACCAAGATCGCCCCCAGCGAGCATTGGCCGAGGGCGAAGCGGATGGTCGCTCCTGCCCCGCCACCGCGGTACTCGCGCGGGCGCATGCCCAGGCGCTGCCCGGCGCTTTCGTAGAAGCGGCTGTTGGAATTGAAACCCGCACCATAGATGGCCTCGGTGACCGAGGACGTGCCTGCTTCCAGCTGTTCGCGCACCCTGCGGGCGCGGAAGGCGGTGGCATAGGCCTTGGGGCTCAGGCCGACCTCGGCCTTGAACTGGCGTTGCAGGTGAAAGGGGCTGAGCTGCAATTGCTGCCCCAAGTCCGCCAGGCTCAGGCGCTCTTCGCTGGTTTCGATCAGCCGACACGCGCGCGCGACCCATTCGCTGCGTCGGGCGGGGCTGAGACTGCGCCAGCAGCGTCGGCAGGCGCGATAGCCGGCCGCCTCGGCAGCCGCGGGGTCGTTGAAGAACTCGACGTTCTCCCGCCTGGGCGTGGGCGCGCCGCACCCCGGTCGGCAATAGATGCCGGTGGTGCGCACGGCGTAGACGAAATGCCCAACCGCGTCAGGATCACGCGCCAGCACCGCGTGCCAGCGTTGCTGGTCGCTGCGAAAGTTCGGAACAGGCTTCATGTGGGGCCTCCATGAGGGTGGAGCAAAATCAGTGATGCCAGCCCTTGGACTGCACGGTCGGGCAAAGAACATTCATGGCCGCCAGGTACGTGTGAGAGCGGGCTTGCCGGGACGCCGGACCGCCGCGAACAAGGACGGAGCCCTTGCCCTGCACAGAGGTTGTCAGCGCGGGCCTCTTCGCGGGCAAGCCCGCTCCCACAGATACAGCAGCGGTCGAGAAAAATCGTTCACATCAGCAAGATAATTGTGTCCCAGTGAGAGCGGGCTTGCCCCCGATGGGCTACACAGCGGCCCAGGGGGGCACGACACTGTTCTCAGGCATACTCGCACGCCCCAACGCCTTCATCACTCCGATTCTTGCGCCGCATTCAGGCCCGCCACAGGTACCAGGCGGCCACCGTGCGACAAGGGCTCCAGGCCGCCCCCAACGTACGCATCTGCGCCGGCGAGGGCGCCTTCTCCAATCCCTTGAGACGACGATAACCCTCGCGCACCCCGAAATCATCCACCGGCAGCACATCCGCGCGCGCCAGGCTGTAGATCAGCAGCATCTCCACGGTCCAGCGACCAACGCCGCGCAGGCTCACCAGGCGCTCGATGAGCACGGCATCGCTCAGGGTCAGCGCTTCGTCCCGGCTGGGCACCACGCCGTCGAGACGCGCCTGGGCAATGCCGCGCAGGGTCGCCTGCTTGCTCGCGGAAAAACCACAGGCGCGCAGCATGTCCGACGAGCAGGCCAGCAGTTGCTCGGGACTGGGGAAGGCCTCCTGGGGATACAACGCCAACAGCCGCCCGAGGATCGCATCGCCGGCCCGTGCATGCAGCTGCTGATAGGCAATCGCCCGCACCAGCGCTTCATAAGGTTCGCGCCCCGGCGTGGCGCGGTGCAGGCATGGGCCGACCGCGGCGATATGCCGGGCCCAGTCCGGGTCCAGGGCGGCGAGAAACCGCGTGGCAGGGACGTGATTTTGCGGCGACAGGTCAGCATTGGCCATGACGCGTGCCTTGATGATGAGCGTGTGCTGATCCTAGCTCAACCGCGGGTCGGTGATGCCCCGTTAGTTGCGGTGCAATTTTTTGGTATGCCATTGCGCTTTGTTCGCCACCCTGCATAAAATTGAGAACCATTTACAATCACACGTCAGGGCACAGGGCTGTCGATACGATGCAGATGAATGACACGCTGAAACCGGCCGAGGTCGATCTGCTCTATCACGCCCACCACGCATGGCTGCGTGGCTGGCTGCGGGCACGGGTCGGCTGCCAGGAAAACGCCGCCGACCTGGCCCAGGACACCTTCGTACGCCTGCTGCGGGCACGGCAACATTCTGCGCTGAAAGAACCGCGGGCCTACCTGAGCAGCATCGCCCGTGGCCTGATGATCGACCAGTTCCGCCGCCGCGCGCTGGAGCGGGCCTACCAGGAAAGCCTGGCGCATGTGCCCGAGGCCGAGGCGCCCAGCGAAGAGCAGCGGCTGATCATCCTCGATACTCTCGAGCGCCTGGACCAGATGCTCCTCCGGCTCAGCTCACGGGCGCGCCAGGCCTTCCTGCATGCCCAGCTCGAGGGCCTGAGCATCCCGCAGATCGCCGCGCGGCTGGGTGTCTCCCGAGCCACCATCGAACGCGACCTGGCCAAGGCCTTGGGCGCCTGCTACCGGCTGCGCTATGCCGACGCCTGACCGCGCACCGGCGCAGGCCCAGGTCGACCAGGCCATCGACTGGCTGATCAAGCTGCGCTTCGACCAGCCGAGCCCGCAAACCGAGCAGCAGTTCCAGCAGTGGCTGGCCAGCCACCCGCAAAATGCCCAGGCCTGGCAGCGCGTCAGTTGCATGAGTGATGAGCTGGCCGCCCTGCCCAGCGAGCTGAGCCGGCGCACCCTGGATGGCACCCGGCGCCAACGCATCAACCGCCGCGACAGCCTCAAGCTGCTGGCCGTGCTGGGTGTCGGCGGCAGTCTTGGCTGGCTAGCGCGAGAACCGTTGGGGCTGCCGTCGATGCTTGCCGACACCCGTACCGCGACGGGCGAACGGCGCAGCCTGCAAGGCAGCGACGGCAGTCGCCTGCAGCTCAACAGCGCCAGCGCCATCGACCTCAGTTACACCGCCGAACAACGCTCGCTGACCCTGGTGCGCGGCGAAGTGAGCCTGGACAGCAACCCCAGCGACAATCGCCCATTCCACATCAACACGCGCATCGGCGACCTGCAGACGGCCAACGGCCAGCTGCTGCTGCGCGAGACCAGCCAGGGCCTGCTGGTGGCGGTGAAGCGTGGCGAAGTCGCGCTGTTCCCCTCCTCTGCCACGCCGCGGCTAGTACGCCCTGGCGAAACCCTGCAGCTCGACGCCCTCGGCCATTTCCAGGCCGCCACTCTGCACAACGACCCCTGGGGCTGGACCGAGGGCGTGCTCAGCGTCCAGCAGATGCCGCTGGGCGAGTTCATCGACGAGCTCTCGCGCTACCGCCCTGGCCTGCTGCGTTGCGGCCCGCAGGTTGCCGGACTGAAGGTCTCGGGTACCTATCAGTTGGCCGACACCGACCAGATCCTGCTGCTGATCGCCCGCACCCTGCCGGTGCGCGTCGACTACCGCACCCGCTTTTGGGTGAACATCAGCGCGGCCTGAAAAATAATTGAAAAATAATGAGGTGAAATCTCATTCTCGTCCGGCCTGAAGGAACAAAGCCCGAAAAGTGGTCTTAGAAACCTTCAGGAGCGGTCCATGATGCACCCCAGTTCTCCCCGTCACGACAGGCTGCGCACTGCCGTTCGCGCCACCCTGCTTGGCCTCAGCCTGGCTGGCAGCTGCACCTTTGCGGTCCAGGCGCTGGCCGCCCCGGCCAGCCAGAGCCAGCAAGTCGACTGGAACATCGCGCCTGGCCCGTTGGCCACGGCATTGGACCAGCTGGCTCGCCAGGGCGGCCTGAACCTGTCGTTCGACGCCGACAGCCTGCAAGGCAAGACCACCCAGGGCGTGCAGGGCCGCCATGATAGCGCCCAGGCGCTTGCGATCCTGCTGCAAGGCAGTGACGTGCAAGTGCAGCAGCAAGGCGACAACAACTTCTTGCTGATCCCGGCGATGGACCTGGGCGGGGCCATGGAGCTGGGTGCCACCGCCATCTCCAGCTCCCGCCTGGGCGAGACCACCGAGCACAGCGGCTCCTACACCACCGGTGCGGTGACCATCGGCAAGACACCCCAAACCCTGCGCCACACCCCACAGTCAGTGACCGTGGTAACCCGTCAACGCCTGGATGACCAGCACATCACCAACCTCACCAGCCTGCTTGAGCAGACGCCCGGCGTGGTGGTGAACCTGACCGACAGCGAACGTGTGCAGTACTACTCGCGCGGCTATGCGATCGATGCCATCCAGTACGACGGCGCCACCGTGGTCCAAAGCAGCGGCGGCGGTGCATTCATCCAGAGCGATTCGGCGATCCTCGACCGCGCCGAGATACTGCGCGGCGCCACGGGCATGCTGCGCGGCGCTGGCAATCCGTCGGGCACCGTCAACCTGGTGCGCAAGCGCCCGACCGCTGAATTCCAGGGCGAAGGCAGCGTGACCCTGGGCTCGTGGGATGCGCAGCGCTATGTGGCCGACCTGTCCGGCCCGCTGACCGAAACCGGCAATGTGCGCGGCCGGGTGATCGCCGTGCATGACGACAAGGACCACTTCCAGGACTCGCGCATGGAGCGCAAGGAAGTGTTCTACGGTGTGCTGGCCTTCGACTTGAACGACAGCACCACCCTGACCACGGGCCTGGAATGGACCAAGCTCGACGCCACCGGCGCCTGGGGCAACCTGCCCGCCGACTACGATGGCTCGCCCCTGCCGCTGGGCCGCAGCACCTACCTGGGCGCAGACTGGAACCACTGGGACCGCAGCAACCTGCAGACTTTCGCCGAGCTCGAACACAGCTTCGACAACGACTGGAAGCTCAAGCTGATGGCCCTGCGCACGCACTTCGAGCTCGATGACCATGGTTTCAAGCAGACCTACTTCACCCGCGCCTCGGGGGATGCCAATCCGACCAACAACCCCTACCTGATGAACTACCAGGTGACCGAGGGTGATGGCGGCGAGAGCGTGCAGAACAACCTGAGCGCCACCCTCAACGGCCCATTCGAGCTGTTCGGCAGGACCCACGAGCTGATGCTCGGCGTCGAGCGCATCCGTAACGATTCCTATGCCTCGGCCACCAACTTCACTGCCTCCGGCATGTTCGACGTGCGCGAATGGGACCCCAAGACAAGCCTGGCCGAACCGGATATCAACATCACCGCGCACCCGGTCAGAACGCGCACCACCCAGGAAGCGGCCTACGCGACCTGGCGCATCTCGCTGGCCGAACCGCTGACCGCGGTCATCGGTGCGCGCGCCAACTGGTATGACTACGAGCAGGAAAACAACGTCAGCTCGAACGGCGAGTTCAGCGTCGACAACAAGATCGTGCCCTATGCCGCGCTGATCTATGACCTGAACGAAAACTTCAGCACCTATGCCAGCTATACCGAGATCTTCAACCCGCAGACCGCCACCGACGTCAGCGGATCGGTGCTCGAGCCGGTCACGGGTGAAGCCTATGAAACGGGGATCAAGGGGGAATTCTACGACGGCCGGCTGAACACCTCGCTGGCATTCTTCCGCATCTATCAGGTTGGCAACCCGCTGGATGACATCAGCGGCCCCAACCCCTGCCTGCCCAACTACACCAGTGGTTACTGCAAGGTCGCGGCGGGCAAGAACCGCAGCCAGGGCTTCGAGCTGGAGATCTCCGGCGAAGTGTTGCCCGGCTGGCAGGTGAGTGGTGGTTATACCTACAACAGTACCGAATACCTAAAGGACACCGCCAGCAACGCCGGCAATGCCATCCGCACCACCGACCCCAAGCGCATGCTCCGCCTGTTCACCAGCTACCGCCTGCCGGGCGAGCTGGAGGCCTGGACCATCGGCGGCGGCGTGCAGGCGCAAAGCGACATCTACAACCGCAGCGGCAGCGCCGAGGCATCGCAGTCTGGCTACGCGGTATACAACGCCATGGTCAATTACCGCTTCAACGAGCACTACACGGTGCAGCTCAACGCCAACAACCTCTTCGACAAGAAGTACTACCGTCAGGTCGCGCCGACCCCCACTGGCTACTACTGGGGCGACCCTCGCAACGTGTCGGTGACCTTACGCGGGTCCTTCTGATCGGCGGTGCCGCGCAGCCATCATTCCACCACCGCCCGCATGCGCTCCGCCCGGCGGTATGCATGCCGGGCAAAGCACACGAACAACCCCGCCATCAGCGCCAGTGCCATCGGCAGTCCATGGGGCGCGACATCCATCGCCGCGCCGCTGACCAGCGGCCCGACCAAGCTGCCGACGCCCCAGAGCAGGCCTACGCTGGCGTTGGCGGTGACCAGGTCCTGGCCCTTGAAACGTTGCCCGATCAGCACCAGCGCCAAGGTGTAGATACCCCCCGCCACTGCCCCCAGCAGTACCAGCAGCGGCCACAGCAGCCAGGTCATCTGCAGCAGCCATGGCAGGCCGATGCCGATCGTCATGGCTACCAGCCCACAGACCAGGTGCAGCCCAGTACGCTCCACCCGGTCGGCCAGCCAGCCCAGCGGCAGCTGGAAGAGCATGTCGCCGGCGAACACCACGGTCACCATCAGCGCCGCCACACCCACGGCAAAACCATGGCTGGTGGCGTACACCGGCAGCAGCGACAGCACCACCGCATCGAAGAACGAGAAGAACAGCACCGCCACGCACAACGCCGGGGCCACGCGAAAGAAGCCGGCCAGGGAGAAACTCTTATCGCCCGCCTCGCCGTGCTCTACATGGTCGTTGGGCACCGTCAGCACGATGCATACCAGAGCCAGGCCGTAGCAAGCTGTAACCACGCCGGTCACCCAGGGACTGTGTGCGCCGACCACCGCCAGCATGGCCGGCCCCAGCACCTGGAAGCCGGTGAAACTGGTGGCATACAAGGCCATGATCTTGCCGCGGTTATGCTCGGGGCACAGTTCGTTGACCCAGGACTCGCCGAGGATGATGGCGATGCCCATGCCGATGCCCAATCCCAAGCGCAGCAGCGCCAACAGGTAGATCGACGAGAACGCCCATTCCAACAGGGCGATGCTCAATGTGCACAGGCCAAAGCACAGCAGATAGATAGTACGCCGGGTCAGGTGCCGGCAACAGGCATCGACCAGGAACGCCGAAAGCATCATCCCGGCAGCCGGGATCGCCGACAGAATGCCGATCTGCAGGGTACTGGCCCCGGCGTCCAGCAAACGCAAGGACACCAACGGCAGGCTCGCCCCCAGGCTGAAACCCACCACCGACACGGCGAACAGCAGGCCCGCCAGCAAACGCTTGTTCATTACCACTCCCGATACACCGCCCGCGGCTTACAGGCCCGAACGGCGGACAATCACTGAAAAGATGTTCGAATGCAGGCGCCCGCGACTACGCGGGCAAGCGTGCCCGATTCGCGGCGCGGATCAGTTCAGGCGGCGTGAGGGGAGAAGGTGAAGGCGAACAGGACGCTGCGCCGACGCTTGAGCACCGTGTCGCTCGGCCACGCCTTGCGCAGGGCCCCGGCCAGGGGCTGGCAGATACGGCTCGGGCGTGGGGAACGGCGCATACATCGGCTACGCAGAAAAGAAAGAGGCGGCACTCTAGGCCAACGCCGGCCGCCTCGTCAATCCAGCGTTCAGCGCTTGCCGGTGGACGGTAGCAACACCGCCAGCAGGCCAAACAGCGGCAGGAAGGAGCACAAGCCGTAGACGTACTCGATGCCGCGCAGGTCGGCCAGGTAACCGAGCAGTGCCGCGCCGATGCCGCCGAAACCGAACATCAGGCCAAAGAAGATGCCGGCGATCATGCCGACGTTACCCGGCACCAGTTCCTGGGCATAGACCACGATGGCCGAGAAGGCCGAGGCCAGGATGAAGCCGATCACCACGCTGAGTACCGTCGTCCAGAACAGGTCGGCATACGGCAGCGCCAGGGTGAAGGGTGCCACGCCCAGGATCGAGAACCAGATCACTGCCTTGCGCCCGATGCGGTCACCGATCGGGCCGCCGAAGAAGGTTCCGGCCGCCACCGCGCCAAGGAACAGGAACAAGTGCAATTGCGAGCTGGCCACCGACAGGTCGAATTTCTCGATCAGGTAGAAGGTGAAGTAGCTGGTGAAACTCGCCATGTAGAAGTACTTGGAGAACACCAGCAACCCGAGCACCACCAGCGCCGCGATCACCCGCTGGCGTGACAGCCCGTGGGTCGCCTGGGCGCCCGCGCGGGCCTTGAACTGGTTGAGGTGGCCCTTGTACCAGCGGCGCAGCAGCAAGGTCACGCCGAAGAAGAACAGCCCGGCCAGGCCGAACCAGGCGACATTGCCCTGGCCGAACGGAATCACGATGGCCGCCGCCAGCAGCGGGCCGAAGGCCGAACCGGCGTTGCCGCCCACCTGGAAGGTCGACTGCGCCAGGCCGAAACGCCCGCCCGAAGCCAGGCGGGCAATCCGCGAGGTCTCCGGGTGGAACGTCGAGGAGCCGATGCCCACAAGCGCCGAGGCCAGGAGGATCATCGGGAAGCTGCCGACGAACGCCAGCATGACGATACCCACCAAGGTGCACAGGGTGCCCAGCGGCAGCAGGTTCGGGTTCGGCTTGCGGTCGGTGTAGAAGCCCACCCAAGGCTGCAGCAGCGAGGCGGTGATCTGGAAGGTCAGGGTGATCATGCCGATCTGGGCAAAGCTCAGGTCGTAGTTGGCCTTGAGCATCGGATAGATGGCCGGCAGGACCGACTGGATCAGGTCGTTGATCAAGTGCGCAAGGGCGCAGAAGCCGATGATGCGCATCACCAACGGGTTGCCCTGGGC
>JAEWGL010000192.1 GCA_023388335.1 Pseudomonadota bacterium
TCAAGCTGGGTGACAGCGTTGCCGTCAACGGTGTCTGCCTGACCGCCGTCGAGCTGCCGGGCGATGGTTTCTGGGCTGATGTCAGCCGCGAAACCCTGGAGTGCACCGCCTTCGACGACCTCAAGAGCGGCAGCCCGGTGAACCTGGAAAAGGCCCTGACCCCGACCACCCGCCTGGGCGGCCACCTGGTCAGCGGCCACGTCGACGGTGTTGGCGAGATCGTCTCGCGCAGCGATAACGCGCGCGCCATCCAGTTCCGCGTGCGCGCGCCCAAGGAGCTGGCCAAGTACATCGCCCACAAGGGCTCGATCACCGTCGACGGCACCAGCCTGACGGTCAACCTGGTCGATGGTGCCGAGTTCGAGCTGACCATCGTCCCGCACACCCTGTCTGAAACCATCATGGCCGACTACCGCCCAGGTCGTCGGGTCAACCTTGAGGTCGACCTGCTGGCCCGTTACCTGGAGCGCCTGCTGCTGGGCGACAAGGCCGCCGAACCGAGCAAAGGCAGCGGCATTACCGAAAGTTTCCTGGCCGCCAACGGCTACCTGAAATCCTGATCTGAGAAGGGGGTGCCGCGTGGCGCTCAACAGCATCGAAGAACTGGTGGAAGACATCCGCCAGGGCAAAATGGTCATCCTCATGGACGACGAAGACCGCGAGAACGAAGGCGACATCATCATGGCCGCCGAGTGCTGCCAGGCCGAGCACATCAACTTCATGGCGCGCTACGCCCGTGGCCTGATCTGCATGCCGATGACCCGCGAGCGCTGCGAAACCCTCAAGCTGCCGCTGATGGCGCCACGCAATGGCTCGGGCTTCGGCACCAAGTTCACCGTGTCCATCGAGGCCGCCGAAGGCGTCACCACCGGCATCTCCGCCGCCGACCGCGCGCGCACCGTGCAGGCGGCCGCGGCCAAGGACGCCAAGGCCGACGACATCGTCAGCCCCGGCCACATCTTCCCGCTGATGGCCCAGCCTGGCGGTACCCTGGCCCGCGCCGGCCACACCGAGGCCGCGTGCGACCTGGCGCGCATGGCCGGATTCGAGCCGAGCGGGGTGATCTGCGAGGTCATGAACGATGACGGCACCATGTCGCGTCGCGCCGAGCTGGAAGTCTTCGCCGCCGAGCACAACATCAAGATCGGTACCATCGCCGACCTGATCCACTACCGAATGATCCACGAGCGTACCGTTCAGCGGGTTTCCGAGCAGCCGCTGGACAGCGAGCTGGGCCAGTTCAACCTGGTGACCTACCGCGACTCGGTGGAAGGCGACGTGCACATGGCCCTGACCCTGGGCACCATCCGCGCCGAGGAGCCGACCCTGGTGCGGGTGCACAACATGGACCCGCTGCGCGACCTGCTGCTGGTCAAGCAGCCCGGACGCTGGAGCCTGCGCGCCGCCATGGCCGCGGTGGCCGAGGCCGGCAGCGGCGTGGTGCTGCTGCTTGGTCACCCGCTCGATGGCGACGTGCTGCTGGCGCACATTCGCGAAAGCGCCGGCGAAAGCCAGGCCAAGACGCCGAGCACTTACAGCACCGTCGGTGCCGGTTCGCAGATCCTGCGTGACCTGGGCGTGCGCAAGATGCGCCTGATGAGCTCGCCGATGAAGTTCAACGCGATATCCGGATTCGATCTGGAAGTTGTAGAATACGTGCCCTCCGAGTGACACAGGCTTAGCTGTCGTCCTGCCGCTCGTGTCCAAACCCTCCTGCAGGCCGCCCGATTGCGGCCTCGCTCTTTAAGATGAGAAACCCGCAATGACCCTGAAGACCATCGAAGGTACCTTCATTGCCCCCAAAGGTCGCTATGCTTTGGTGGTTGGCCGCTTCAACAGCTTCGTCGTCGAAAGCCTGGTAAGCGGTGCCGTTGATGCCCTGGTTCGCCACGGTGTCAGCGAAAGCGACATCGTCATCATCCGTGCGCCCGGCGCCTTCGAAATCCCGCTGGTTGCGCAGAAAGTCGCTCAACAAGGCGAGTACTCCGCAATCGTCGCCCTGGGCGCGGTGATCCGTGGCGGTACCCCGCACTTCGAATACGTGGCGGGCGAATGCACCAAGGGCCTGGCCCAGGTGTCCATGGAGTTCGGCGTTCCGGTGGCCTTCGGTGTCCTGACGGTCGATTCCATCGAACAGGCCATCGAGCGTTCCGGCACCAAGGCCGGCAACAAGGGCGCCGAAGCGGCCCTGTCCGCCCTGGAAATGGTCAGTCTGCTGGCGCAGTTGGAGGCCAAGTGATTAGCGACGAAAGCGATCGTTTCAACCCGCGCGATCCCAAGCCAGCCGATGCCGGCAAGCCATCGAAGAGCGTCAAGCGCCGCGAAGCTCGTCAGCTCGCGACCCAGGCGCTGTATCAGTGGCACATGGCCAAGCACTCGCTGAACGAGATCGAAGCGCAGTTCCGGGTCGATAACGATTTCAGCGATGTCGACGGTGCCTATTTCCGCGAGATCCTCCACGGGGTCCCGGCAATCAAGGAAGAGATCGACAAAGCACTGGCGCCTTGCCTGGACCTGGCGCTGGAAGAACTCGATCCGGTCGAACTGGCGGTTCTGCGCCTGTCCACCTGGGAGTTCATCAAGCGCGTCGACGTACCGTACCGCGTGGTGATCAACGAAGGCGTCGAGCTGGCCAAGGTCTACGGTGCCACCGACGGCCACAAGTTCGTCAACGGTGTGCTCGACAAGCTTGCGCCACGTCTGCGCGAAGCTGAAGTCAAGGCGGGCAAGCGCTGATCCCGGCGCTGTCGGACCATGGGTGAGTTCGAGCTGATCAGCCACTACTTCGCCGCCGCGCCCTGCGCGCAGGGCGGCGAAGGCGTGGGCCTGGGGATTGGCGACGACTGCGCCCTGCTTAACCTGCCGGCCGGCGAACAGCTGGCAGTCTCGACCGACACCCTGGTCGCTGGCGTGCATTTTCCCGCGGGCTGCGAGCCCTTGCTGCTCGGCCAACGCTCCCTGGCGGTGGCCGCCAGCGACCTGGCCGCCATGGGCGCCACACCCATCGGCTTTACCCTGGCGTTGACCTTGCCCGAGGTCAGCGCGCAGTGGTTGCAGGCGTATGCCGAGGGCCTCAACCGCATGGCTCGCCATTGCGGCCTTAGCCTGATCGGCGGCGACACCACCCGTGGCCCCCTGAGCATCACCATGACCGTGTTTGGCCGGGTTCCGGCCGGGCAGGCCCTGGTGCGCAGCGGCGCACGGGCCGGCGACCTGTTGTGCGTCGGCGGTGAACTGGGCAATGCTGCCGGCGCCTTGCCGCTGGTACTGGGCGAGCGCCAGGCCGAGGCCGCGCTGGCCGAGCCACTG
This sequence comes from Pseudomonadota bacterium, assembly GCA_023388335.1. Taxonomy (GTDB): domain Bacteria; phylum Pseudomonadota; class Gammaproteobacteria; order Pseudomonadales; family Pseudomonadaceae; genus Aquipseudomonas. The sequence continues at coordinate 3,310 of JAEWGL010000192.1, forward strand.
CTGGCGCACTACTGGTCGCCCTCGCCGCAACTGGCGCTGGGCCAGGCCCTGCGCGGCAAGGCCAGCTCGGCGCTGGACATCTCCGACGGCTTGCTGGCCGACTGCGGGCATATTGCCAAGGCCTCGCAGGTCGCCCTGCAGGTCGACCTCGAACGACTGCCGCTGTCGCCGGCCCTGCTAGGCTTTTTCGGCCATGCCGGCGCGCAGCACGCTGCCCTGAGCGGTGGCGACGACTATGTGCTGGCCTTTACCCTGGCGCCGGCGCATCTATCATCCCTGCAGCGGGACGGTTGGCCGGTCCATGTCGTCGGGCGCGTGCTCGATGGCCAGGGCGTCAGCCTGCACGACCGCCAGGGCCAGGACATCACCCCGACCGTACGGGGCTACCAACATTTTAGGGAGACACCGTGACCGACCACCCCAAACAGGTGCCTGCGGAGTTTGTCCCACCTTCGGTCTGGCGCAACCCGTGGCATTTTCTCGCCTTTGGCTTCGGCTCCGGGACCCTGCCCAAGGCGCCCGGCACCTGGGGCTCGCTGGTGGCGTTGCCGTTTGTGCCGCTGTGGCAGATGCTGCCCGACTGGGGCTACTGGCTGCTGCTGGGCCTGACCATGCTGTTCGGCTTCTGGCTGTGCGGAAAGGTCGCCGATGACTTGCGTGTGCATGACCATGAAGGCATCGTCTGGGACGAAATGGTCGGGATGTGGATTACCCTGTGGCTGGTGCCTGAAGGCTGGCTCTGGCTGCTCGCGGGGTTCCTGATGTTCCGCTTCTTCGACATCCTCAAGCCCTGGCCGATCCGCTGGATCGACCGGCATGTGCACGGCGGTGTGGGGATCATGCTCGACGATGTGCTGGCCGGGGTCTTCGCCTGGCTGAGCATGCAGGTGCTGGTGTGGGTTCTGGCTTGACGAGGGCGCGGGAATGGCCATAAGGAGCGTGCTGCTGGCGATGCTGCTGGTGCTGATCGGGAGTGCGCGCGCCGCCGACTCGGACAGCCATACTCCTACCCAGATTCACTTGGTCAGCGAGGCCTGGCTCGACTACACCAACGCAGACGGCACGGGCCTGGCCTGGGATGTGCTACGCAAGGTGTTCGAGCCTGCCGGCGTCGTCGTGAAGCTCCAGAGCGCGCCTTACAGCCGCGCCGTCGGCCTGGTCAAGCGCGGCCAAGCCGATGCCTGGGTCGGCTCTTACCAGGAGGAGGAGGACGACAACCTCTACCCGCGTTGGCATTTCGACATGGACCACATCTACGCCCTCGGCCTGGCTGCCAAGCCGGCGCCGACCTTGGCGACCCTCCAGCAGTACCGCCTGGCCTGGGTGCGCGGTTACGATTTTCAGCAATACTTGCCCAACATCCAGACCTGCCTGAACAAGCAACGCTGCCGCGAAATCCAGCGCCGCGAAGGCATCCTGCCGATGCTCGAGCACGACCGGGTGGATTTCTACATCGATGCCCTGACCGAGGTCGACTACGTGCTGGAGCAGGCCTCTGTCCCCGAGAAGTTCCGCCGCACGCATGTCGCCGAATTGCCGCTGTACCTGGCCTTTGTCAACAACGCCCAGGGCAGGACGCTGAGCAATCTTTTCGACCAGCGCATGGAAGCCCTGGTGCGCAGCGGCGAGTTACAGCCGATCTTCGATCACTGGAAGCAGCCTTATCCCTTCCCGTCAGGCAGCCAGCCGTACTAAGGATCGAACTTTTCGATCTTATCTCCCGGTATTCAGCCTGAGCACCGGGGTCGGGCTGCTGATACAATCGGCCCACGTGAAACCCCAAGTTACCAATCAGGAGCACAACGTGCCCGTCGTCTTTGTCGCCGCCTCGAAACTGCCTACTCCTTTTGCAATCTTCACCATGCACGGCTTTCTCGATGAAGCCACCGGCCGCGAGCACGTCGTGCTCAGCCTGGGTGATATTGCCGACGGCCAGCCGGTTCTGGGGCGCCTGCATTCCGAATGCCTGACCGGTGATGCCCTGTTCAGCCAGCGTTGTGACTGTGGCTCGCAACTCGAGGCCGCGCTGCAGGCCATTGCCCGTGAAGGCCGCGGCGTGCTGCTCTACCTGCGTCAGGAAGGCCGTGGCATCGGCCTGCTGAACAAGATCCGCGCCTACGAGTTGCAGGACGGCGGCGCCGATACCGTCGAGGCCAACGAGCGCCTGGGCTTTGCCGCCGACCAGCGTGACTACGCCATGTGCTTGCCGATGCTCGAGCACCTGGGCGTACGGTCGCTGCGCCTGATGACCAATAACCCGCGCAAGGTCAAAGCCTTGACCAGCATGGGCATTGCCGTCGCCGAGCGCGTGCCGCTGCACACCGGCCACAACCCGCACAACAGTCACTACCTGGCCACCAAGGCCGGCAAGCTCGGCCACATGATGGGCAACGAGCACCAGGGCGAGGTCGGCCAGGCGTGACCTGGGGGCCGGTAAACCACCCTTGTGGCTGATGCGCGCGTTCCTCTTCCTGCTTCTGTTGTCCGGTACTGCGCTGGCCAATGCCGCGCCGCGGGTCATCAGCCTGGCGCCGTCCATGACCGAGATCGTCATCGAGCTACAGGCCGCTGACCTGCTGGTGGCAGTGCTCGATGGCGGCGAGCGGCCGACGCAGGTGCGGGGGCTACCCTCCGTCGGGCGCCATGGCCAGCTGGACATGGAGCGCCTGCTCAGTCTGAGGCCCGACCTGCTGCTACTGTGGCCGGGCAGCGTGGCCCCGGCCCAGCGTGACCAGCTGCAACGCCTGGGGATCCCTATCTACAGCGCCGAGCCCCATGACCTTGGTCAGCTGATCGAGCAGATCCAGGCCATCGGCGAGCGCCTGGGTCGCATCGAGCAAGGTCGCCAGTACGCCACCGCACTGCGCGAGCGCCTGGACGGGTTGCGCGAACGTTATCACCGCGACCCGCCGTTGCGGGTGTTCTACCAAGTCTGGGACAAACCGTTGTACACCTTGGGTGGACGCCAGATCGTCAGTGACGCGCTGTCAGTGTGCGGGGCGCGCAACCTGTTTGCCGACCTTGATACCCCGGCGCCCCAGGTCAGTCTTGAGTCGGTACTGCAGCGCGATCCCGAGGTGATCCTTGCGGGCGACCCGCGCCAGCTGCAGGCCTGGGCAGCCTGGCCGCAAGTCAGCGCTGTGGCCAGGGGGCGGTTGCTACTGGTGCCGGATCTGGGCCTGGAGCGCCCCAGTGGGCAAATGATCGAAGCCGTCGCGCGGCTGTGCGAGCGGCTCGACGCTAGAGTGCCGGTGTCCAGGTAAGGCTGAGCAGCCAGGTGCGTCCTTCCTCGCGGTACGCGTAATTGTCGGCCTCGTAGCTGTAGCGTGCGCGGGTGTAGCCTTTGTCCAGCAGGTTATCCAGCTTCAATGCCACGCTGAGCTCGCGGCTGGCCGCCCAGCTGCCGCGTAGGCCGAGCAGGCCGTAGCCGCCAATGGGGTTCTGGTTGGCTTCGTCGTCGAAGCTGCTGCTGACCGCCTGCCAACTGGCGCCCACGCTGAACCGCTCGAACTGACGGTCCAGGTCCAGGCTCAAGGTGCGTCGCGCACGGCGTGCCAGGGTGTGGCCGCTGTCACGGTCGCGTGGATCGACCAGCGCCAGGCCCAATTGCCCCTCCCAGCCAAAGAACGCCTGGTGCAAGGCCATTTCCAGGCCATTGATGCGCGCCGAGGCGACATTACGCGGAATCGAGCCTTCACCGAAGATGATCGCGTCGCGCAGGTCGGTGCGGTACAGCGAGGTTTCCAGGCGGGTGCTGGCGCCGAGCTGGCTGCGCCATTGCAGCTCGTAGCTCTTCGAGCGCTCCGGGCCCAGGTCCGGGTTGCTGAACAGTGGGTAGTAGAGGTCGTTGAAGGTCGGCGCGCGGAAGCCCTCGCTGTAGGACAGCAGCACATCGTTGCGGGTGTTCAGCGGCACTGTCAGGCTGCCGCTCCAAGTGGTCTGGCCACCGAACTGCTGGTTCTGGTCGCGGCGTATACCCACCTCGGTGGAAAAATGCTCGCCGCTGAAACGATGCTGGACGAAGGCCGCACGGTTCCAGCGGCTGTCCTCGTCGAACGCGGTACTGCCGTGCACCCGGTCCTGGTACCCATCGGCACCGAGCAGCAGGCTGTGGCGCTCGTCCAGGGCCAGGTCGTTCTGCCAGGTGACTTGGTCGCGGTAGGTGTTGAACACGCTGGCTTCGTCGCTGAGCTTGTCACGCTTGTCGTCGCGGTTTTCGCTGTGGGCCAGTTCCAGCCGTGAGTGCCAGCGCTCGCTGAGTTGCGCATCCAGGTAGGTGCCCAGGCTGCTGACGCTGAAGTCGGTGTAGGGCTGCTGGCCGAAGCTCTCGAAGGTGACCGGGTCGAAGCGGCCGAACGGATTGTCGTATTCGCTGCGGCCACGGCTGTCGAGCAGGTTGAGACCGGCCTCGAAACGCTCGTTGAAGCTGTGGCTCAGGCTGAGGTTCAAGGATGTGTTGCGGTAGGCATCATGGTCGCCGTCACTGGCGAAGGATGGCCCGGTGGCGTCGATGCCGGCGGTCTCGTCGAGGCTGGCGCCGAGGTTGAAGCGAGTCTGCCCGTTGCTGCCCGACAGACCCAGGCTGCGTTGCCAGGTCTGGTTGCTGCCGGCGGCCAGGCGCAGGCGCGGCTGCAGGGCCTGTTCGGTGTTACGGCGGGTGAAGATCTGGATCACCCCACCGATGGCGTCGCTGCCGTAGAGGGCTGACCGCGAGCCGCGCAGCACCTCGATCCGCTCGATCTGGTCGATAGCGAGAAACTGCAGGCCGCTGTCGCCGGAAGTGGCGTTGGCGATACGCACGCCGTCGACCAGCACCAGGCTCTGAGCCGCCTTGGTGCCGCGGATGAAGATGCCCGGCAGGCTGCCGCGCCCGCCCGTCGGCGCTACCTGCACGCCAGGGACGCGGGTCAGCAGGTCGGTCACGCTGGTGGGCTGCAGGCGGTCGATGTCGGCGCGGGTGAAGACCGTGTTGGCGGTACTGGTGATGGTGCGCGACTCGACCTGGCGGTTGGCGCTGATCAGCACGTCGGGGAGCTTGAGCGCGTTGTCGCGGTCCGCGGGGGCAGCCATCAGGGTGGTCGGGAGACAGAGCAGAAGAGGGGTAAAGCGTAGGTTGTTCATTGCAGTTCCATCGCTACGCGGGCATGCCGGGGTGCCGAACCGCCGCGCCTACAGGTCCGGAGCGGTCTGTGCAGGAGCAGTGGTGCGGCGTTCCGACTTGCTCGCGATGAGCGCCTAAAGACCGAGCGCAGCCATCCGCGCCCGTACCGAAGACTCGATCCCCGCTGCATCCAGTCCGCACTCGGCAAGCATCTGCGCGGGCTTGGCGTGCTCGACATAAATGTCTGGCAGGCCCAGGTGCAACAGCGGCTTGAGCACGCCCTCACGGGCAAGGAACTCACCCACGGCGGCGCCGGCGCCACCCATGATGGCGTTTTCCTCGATGGTCACCAGCAGGTCGTGGCTGTCGGCCAGTTCACTCACCAAGGCCTCATCCAGCGGCTTGACGAACCGCATGTCGACCACGGTGGCCTCCAGGCCCTCGGCGACCTTGAGCGCTTCGGCCAGCTGCACGCCAAACACCAGCAGGGCCACCTTGCTACCCCGGCGGCGAACTACGCCCTTGCCGATCTCCAAGGGTGCGAGACCGTCGCTGATCGGCGCGTTCGGGCCCGTGCCGCGCGGATAGCGCACGGCCGCAGGGCCGTTGTACAGGTGGCCGGTGCTGAGCATCTGGCGCAGTTCGTTCTCGTCGCTTGGGGTCATCACCAGCATGCCGGGGATGCACCGCAGGAACGACAAATCGAAACTGCCCGCGTGGGTCGGGCCGTCTTCGCCGACCAGCCCGGCGCGGTCGATGGCGAACAGCACGTCGAGGTTCTGCACCGCGACATCGTGGATCAGCTGGTCATAGGCACGCTGCAGGAAGGTCGAATAAATCGCCACCACGGGCTTGGCGCCTTCGCAGGCCATGCCCGCCGCCAGGGTCACGGCGTGCTGTTCGGCAATCGCCACGTCGAAGTAGCGTTGCGGGTAGCGTTCGCTGAACGCCACCAGGTCGGAGCCTTCCTTCATCGCCGGGGTGATGCCCACCAGGCGCGGGTCGGCCGCGGCCATGTCGCACAGCCATTGGCCGAACACGGCCGAATACTTCGGTCCGCCCGCCTTCTTTGGCGTGGCGGGCTTGTCCACGGGCTCAAGCTTGGTGATGGCATGGTAGCCGATCGGGTCGACCTCGGCCGGAGCGAAGCCCTTGCCCTTCTTGGTCACCACGTGCAGGAATTGCGGGCCCTTGAGATCACGCATATTGCGCAAGGTGGCGATCAGGGTCGGCAGGTCGTGGCCATCGATCGGCCCGATATAGTTCCAGCCCAACTCCTCGAACAGGGTGCCGGGGACCAGCATGCCCTTGGCGTATTCTTCGGTGCGGCGGGCGATTTCCCAGGCACCGGGCAGGCGCGAGAGGACCTTCTTGCTGCCTTCGCGCATGCTCGCATAGGTGCGGCTGGAGAGGATCTTGGCCAGGTAGTTCGACAGGCCGCCGACATTGCGCGAGATCGACATGTCGTTGTCGTTGAGGATCACCAGCATGTCGGCGTTGACTTCCTGGGCGTGGTTCAACGCCTCGAAAGCCATGCCCGCGGTCAGTGCGCCGTCGCCGATCACCGCGATCGACTTGCGCGGGTTGTTCTGCAGGCGGGCGGCGATTGCCATGCCCAGGGCCGCGCTGATCGAGGTGCTGGAGTGGCCGACGCCGAAGGTGTCGTACGGACTCTCGCTACGCCGCGGGAAGGCGGCGACGCCATCCTTCTGCCGCAAGGTGTGCATGCGCTGGCGGCGACCGGTGAGGATCTTGTGCGGATAAGCCTGGTGACCCACGTCCCACACCAGGCGGTCGTCCGGCGTGTCGAAGACGTAATGCAGGGCGATCGTCAGCTCGATGACGCCCAGGCCGGCGCCAAAATGCCCACCGGACTGCCCAACGGTATAGAGCAAGTCCTGGCGCAGTTCGTCAGCCAGGGTCTCCAGGTCGGCTTCGGCGAGCCGACGCAGGCCGGCAGGCGTATCAGCGCGGTCAAGCAGAGGCGTGACCGGGCGTTCGCGGGGAATCTCTTGAAACGTCGTGGGCATCAGGCGAATCGTTATAGGTTTGAAGTGGCGGCAGTTTAACCCATTGTTCAGGAAACTGCCCATTTAGGAGGCTTGTCGAATGCGCGTACTTCCTGCCACCGCAGACCGTGTGCGCGAATGTCCCGGCCTAGGACCACTCCCACAGAATTGAGGGCAAGCGGGTCAGTTACGGCGCTCGACAATGTACCGCGCCAGCTCGCGCAGCGGATCGGCAGACTCACCAAAGCCTTGCAGTGCGGCCAGTGCCTGGTCTCGCAGCTCAAGCGCGTAGGCCTTGGCCGCCTCCAGCCCCAGCAGGGCTGGATAGGTCGGTTTGTCGCGGGCGATATCGGCGCCTTGGCGCTTGCCCAGGGTCGCGGTATCGCTCTCGACATCGAGGATATCGTCCTGCACCTGGAACGCCAGGCCGACGGACTGTGCATACAGCTGCAGCACGTCGAGCTGCGCCTGATTGGCCCGCGCACTGGCCAGTGCACCCAGGCGCACGCTGGCTTCGATCAAGGCCCCGGTCTTGTGCCGGTGCATGAATTCAAGGGCCTGCTGGTCGAGCTTGATGCCTACCGAACCGAGGTCGATTGCCTGGCCACCGACCATGCCAGCCGGTCCAGCCGCCACGGCCAGCGCCTGGACCATGCCCAAGCGGAGGCTGTCGGCCTGCGGGCTCAGGCGCGGGTCGAGCAGGGCGCTGAACGCCAGACTCTGCAGACCGTCGCCGGCCAGGATCGCGCAGGCTTCGTCGAAGGCCTTGTGGGTGGTCGGCTGGCCACGGCGCAGGTCGTCATCGTCCATCGCCGGCAGGTCATCGTGGACCAGCGAATAGGCATGGATCAGCTCGACGGCACAGGCCGCGCCATTGGCGTGCTCCACCGGCGCGCCCAGGGCCTCGCAGGCCGCGTAGGCCAGCAGCGGACGCACGCGCTTGCCGCCGTTCATCACGCTGTAGCGCATGGCGGCGTAGAGCCGTTGCAATGCTTCGGACGGCGCGATGAACAGCGATTCGAGTGCCGCGTCTACGCGTGTCTGGCAGCTGGACTGGTAGGCCTCGATCATGCGGCTGGATCCGCGTCGAAGGGCTCGGCGGCCAGTTCGCCGTCGCGCTCGAGCAGAACCTGTACCTTCTGCTCGGCCTGGGCCAGAGCACCCTGGCAGTCCCGGGTCAGGCTGATGCCTTGTTCGAAGGCAGCCAGGGATTCTTCCAGCGACAATTCGCCGTTCTCCAGGCGCTCGACCAGCGCTTGCAGGTCAGCGAGGGATTGCTCGAAATCGATGGAGGCTTTTTTTCGGGCCATGGCGGCTGTCTCGGTGGCGGTATAAACCGCGCGACACTAGCAGAGCGGGGCAGGGGGAGCAAATTGGGAGGGTGGATCAAGGGTGCATTCTGATGCATTCAGATCGAGCGCCGCCCGCGCGGGCGGTGCTCGATCCGATGAACGCTACAGGACCAGCCTCAAACCGCCACCGGCGCCTCGACCCGCACCGCTTCACGGTAGCGCGCCAGCTCATCGATGGCCAGCATCGGCAGCGAATACTGGCGCGCGTACACTGTCACCTGCTCGCCGCGGGCCATGCTGCCGTCGGGGTTCATCAGCTCGCACAGCACACCCGCCGGGCGCAGCCCGGCCAGGCGGGCGATGTCCACCGTGCCTTCGGTGTGGCCGCGGCGGGTCAGCACGCCGCCATTGCGGGCGCGCAGCGGGAAGACGTGGCCGGGGCTGACGATATGGCGCTCGCTGGCGGTCGAACGCAGGGCCGCTTCGACGGTGGTCAGGCGGTCCTGGGCCGAAACGCCGGTAGTGATGCCCTCGGCCGCCTCGATGGTAACGGTGAAACCCGTGCCGTGGCGGGCCTGGTTGTTCTGCACCATCGGCGCCAGTTGCAGGGCATCGACGGTGGCTTCGTCCAGGCACAGGCAGACGATGCCGCTGCAATCGCGGATCATCATGGCCATGGTCTGCAGGCTCAGGTTTTCGGCGGCGGCAATGATGTCCGCTTCGTCCTCGCGATCATCGTCGTCGAGCAACAAAACCGGTTTGCCGGCCTGGAATGCGGCGATGGCGGCCGCGACATTGGGGAACTGCTGGCGGTGCAAAGGGGACATGAAACGCTCCTCGTAAGAGATCGATGAACGTTTCAGGGCGAACAAAACGCGTGCGCAGGGGCACAGGGGCCCCGCCTGACGCCTTCTTTCATCCGGACTATGACCGTCGGCCCTGGAATCTCACCAGATCTGCTGACCCTCGGCCAAAGGCCAAGGCGCTCGCGGGCTCATCTTTCGATTTACCGCCGGTGGGGACTTTCACCCCGCCCTGAAGACCGGGCAAGCATACAGCACAGTGCCACCCCGCTGGCAACCCATCGGACCACGACTTTGGGCGTAGCGCTGCGCGCTATGATGGTTGCCTGGCACTAGGGAACAGCCTCCATGAACATACTCGAAGTGGCCGGCGGCAAGCCGATCAAGCTCTGGACCGAAGGCGTGCCCGTTGAAGACGAGGCCCGCCGGCAACTGATGAACACGGCGAAGATGCCCTTCATCTTCAAGCACCTGGCGGTGATGCCCGACGTGCACCTGGGCAAGGGCTCGACCATCGGCAGCGTGATTCCTACCGTCGGTGCGATCATCCCCGCGGCGGTAGGCGTGGATATCGGCTGCGGCATGATCGCCGCGCGCACCTCGCTCAACGCCCGCGACCTGCCCGACAACCTGCGCGGCTTGCGCAATGCGATCGAAAAAGCCGTTCCCCACGGAAAGACGCTAGGCCGGCGCGACCAGGGCGCCTGGGACAACGTACCCCACCACGCCGACCAGGCCTGGAGCGCCCTGGACAGCCGCTTCAAGGCCATCACCGACAAATACCCGCGCCTGGAGAGGACCAACAACCGTCAGCACCTGGGCACGCTGGGCGGCGGCAACCACTTCATCGAGGTCTGCCTCGACGAGGCCAACCGCGTCTGGTTCATGCTACACAGCGGCTCACGCGGTGTCGGCAACGCCATCGGCAACCTGTTCATCGAACTGGCCCAGGCCGACATGCGCCAGCACCTGGCCAATCTGCCCGACAAGGACCTGGCCTATTTCGAGGAAGGCAGCCGACACTTCGCCGATTACGTCGAGGCGGTGGAATGGGCCCAGGACTTCGCCCGGCACAACCGCGAACTGATGATGCGCGCCGTCATCGCCGCCGCCCGCCAGGTGCTCGGCACGCCCTTCGACGCCAGCCTCGAAGCCGTCAACTGCCACCACAACTACGTCCAGCGCGAGCGGCACTTCGGCCGCGAAGTGCTGGTTACGCGCAAGGGCGCCGTCTCGGCGCGCAAAGGCGAGCTGGGCATCATCCCAGGCTCCATGGGCGCCAAGAGCTTCATCGTTCGGGGCCTGGGCAACGAAGAGTCGTTCTGCTCCTGCAGCCACGGCGCCGGCCGCACCATGAGCCGCACCCGCGCCAAGAACAGCTTCACCGTCCAGGACCAGCAGCGCGCCACCGCCCATGTCGAGTGCCGCAAGGACAAGGATGTGATCGACGAGATCCCGATGGCGTACAAGGACATCGACGCGGTGATGCACGCCCAGCGGGAGTTGGTGGAGGTGGTGCATACCTTGCGTCAGGTGGTGTGTGTCAAAGGCTGAGCCAGGTGCCTCTGCGCGATTCGTGTGGGAGATCGCCCAGCGGGCTGGGGGTTCTCTTACAGGTTCAGAGAGCCCGCTCCCGGTGGCACGAGTCGCGCCGGCCTCTATCAGTTGGCTTCCTGCACTGCGCTGAGAAACGCGCAGGTCCGTTCCTTCTGCGGGTTCTCGAAGATCTGCTGCGGCGTGCCTTGTTCGTGGATCTGGCCCTTGTAGAAGAAGCACACGCGGTCGGCGAACTCCCGGGCAAAGCCCATCTGGTGGGTGACCATCAACATGGTCAGGTTGTGCTCTGCGCCGAGCTTGCGGATCACGTTGAGCACTTCGCCGCACAGTTCCGGGTCCAGCGCCGAGGTCACTTCGTCGAACAGCATGATCTTGGGGCGCATGGCCAGGGCCCGGGCAATCGCTACCCGTTGTTGCTGGCCCCCGGACAACTGGGACGGGTAATGCTCGAACTTGTTGCCCAGACCGACCAGCTCGAGCAAGCCGGCGGCCCGTTCGCGGGCTTCCGCGGGTTTCATGCCGAGCACTTGCACCGGCGCCTCGATGACGTTCTGCAGGGCCGTCATGTGGGGGAACAGGTTGAAACTCTGGAACACCATGCCGATCTTGGCGCGTACCTTGCGCACATGGCTGGCATCGGCCGGCACCAGCACACCCTGGCGATTGGGCATGTGGGTCAGGAACTGGTTATCCACCTCGATCTGGCCTTCATCGATGCCTTCGAGCGTCATCAGCACGCGCAACAAGGTCGATTTGCCCGAGCCGCTGGGGCCGATGATGGCCACTTTCTCGCCAGGGGCGACGCTCAGGTTGAGCTGGTCGAGTACCGTGAAGTTACCGTAGCGCTTGGTCACGTCCTTGAAGTTGACGATGGACTGTGCGCTTTCTGGCCGAGGGGCCGCATAGGCCTGCGTGATCGGGCTGGTGGAGCAAGGGGCAGTGGCCAAGCTTGTGACGGGCGTGATCATTAGCGTAACTCCAGGCGCACTTCGAGGCGCCGTACCAGATAGGCCAGAGCAACGCTCAAGGCCAGGAAGAACAGACCGACCAGGGTGATCGGTTCCAGGTAACGGAAGCTTTCCGAACCGACGTTTTTCGCTTGCTGCATGATTTCCACGACGGTGATCGCTGACAGTACGGGCGTGTCCTTGAGCATGGCCACCAGGTAGTTGCCCAGAGGCGGGAGGATCGGGCGGATCGCCTGGGGCAGGATGATCGTGCGGTAGGCAGTCCACGGCGCGAAGTTCAAGGCGGTCACCGCTTCCCACTGGCTGCGCGCCACTGAATCCAGGCCACCGCGGTAGACCTCGGCAATATAGCAGGCGTAATGCAGACCGATGCCCAGGATGCCCGCCTGCATGGCCGTCAGGTTGACGCCGTAGGCGGGTAGCACGTAGTAGAGGAAATACACCTGAATCAGCAGCGGCGTGCTACGGATGAACTCGATCACCAACGTCACAGGCCACGACAGCCAGGCCTTCTGACTGCGCCGGGCAACGGCCAGGAACAGCCCCAGCACGACGGCGATCATGAAGCCGACGAGGGTAATTCCCAAGGTGTTGACCGATGCCCGAAGCAGGTCAGGCAGAATCAGCCAGACGTAGTTCCAATCCCAAAGATTCATGACAGACCTCCCCGCAGGCGACCACGGCTCAAGCGGCGTTCAACCCCACGCATGGCGAAGTTGATGGCCTGGGCCAGGATGAAGTACAGCAACAGCGTCAGGCTGAAGATCGTCAAGGTTTCGAACGTCGCCTGGTCCAGCTGGCGGGCCCGGAAGGTCAGGTCCGACAGGGTGATCAGCGACACCAGGGACGTGTTCTTCAGTAGTTCGATGAGCAGGTTGGTTCCCGGCGCGATGGCCGCCAGCAACGCCTGGGGCAGGATGATCCGGCGAAAGCGTGTCGAGGGGGTCATGTTCAAGGCGGTCGAAGCTTCGTACTGGCCCTTGCCCACCGAACCGATTGCTCCGCGCATGACTTCGGCGCCGTAGGCCCCGATGTGCAGGCCAAGGCCCACGATCGCCACGGTGTAGGCGCTCAGTTCAAGGTTGAAAGGCGGCAGCGGGAGCACGAAGAACAGCCAGAACAGCTGCACCAGCAGCGAGGTGCCACGGAACAGCTCGATGTACGCCACGCTGAACCAGCGCAAGGGCCGCCACGGAGACAGGCGCCCGAGCGCCGCCAGGATCGCGACAACGATGGCCAGGATCGAACCGATGAATGTGATCTGGATGGTGATCCAGGCGCCTTGCAATAACAGGGGTATGAGCTCAGCCATAGTTCACCTGAATGGACGGCTATGCAGGGAACGGCATGACGTGGTCGTCATGCCACTTCGATTCAAGGCTGGCCGCAGAGCTCGGCAGCGGTCTTGCGGGTCACGTTGGAGCTGTCGAAACCGAAAGGCGCGACAGCCGCCAGGTGTTCCTCGCTGCCCAGCCATTTCTGCAACTGGGCATTGACCGCGTCACGCAACGCCTTGTCTTCCGGACGGAAGGCCAGCGCGCCGTAGCCCGTGTGCGCAGGGTCATCGACGAAGTCAGCGATGGCCTCGACCTTCTCGCCACCTTTGCTTGCCAAGCCTTTCATCGTCAGCTGGGTCCCGACCGCCGCATCGGCGCGACCGGCGCGCACCGCTTGGAGCTGCGCGGTGGTGTCGGGGACCTGAAGGATTTGCGCATCCTTGACGCCGGAGTCGCGGGCATAGACCAGGTTCACCGTGCCGGACATGATGGCCAGCTTCACGTCGGGATTCTTGGCGATATCGGCGTAGCTGTGCAGGTTCTTCGGGTTGCCCTTGCCTACCAGCAAGGTATCGGGCAACTGGTATTGCGGGTCCGTGAAGATGACCTGTTTGCAGCGGGCCGGCGTGATGTACATGCCCGCGGCAATGACGTCGAAGCGGCCGGCACGCAGGCCGGGGATCAGCGAGCCCCATTCGGTCAGGATGCCGTCGACTTTCTCGATGCCCATCTTCTGGAAAATGATCTTGGCGATTTCTGGCGACTCACCGGTGACCTTGCCGTCCGTTTCGGTAAAGGCAAAGGGTGTTTCGTTGGCGTAGCCGATGCGGATGCGGCTGTTTTGCTCGATCTCTTCCAGCGTTGCGGCCTGGGCACCGGCAATCAGGCCGCACGCGGCGCAGGCTGCCACTAGTTGCCTGAACGATGTTGCTGTGTTCTTGAACAGATGGCTCATCGTTGAAATCTCCTGTTTGTTATGACTCCGTCGAGGACGGTGCTGTGTTAGGAGCAGTGGAGCAAGAACAACGTGCAGGGTCGCTCATGTCAGGAGCGGGTGACGGATTGACCGCCCAGCACCGGTCGATTGGCTATTGTTCTGGCGCTGTAAGGCGTCTTGGGCTCGACCTGGGTCTGAGCATACAAAAGGTCTGGCAGAGATGTAATTGCACTAGGACAATTGCTTGCGATCACCGCTCAGGCGATGCTGTGCCTCAAACCAGCACAGGCGAAGCGATCTTCATGGAAAGTTGGAAAGTAGCCCTTGGCGCGGCTCGCATCGGCGAGTCCAAACACAAGATCCTGGTGCAAGCCATCACCGTCGAGATCGAGCAGGGCCGCCTGGCCAATAGCCAGCGGCTGCCGCCCCAACGGCAGGTCGCCGAAAACCTGGGCATCAGTGTCCAGACCGTGACCAACGCCTACAAAGAGCTGGAGCGCCAGGGGCTGGTGCGCTGCGAGATCGGCCGTGGAAGCTTCGTCACCCGGCGCATGAGCGATCGGATAGCCAACCACATACTCGATGCGCCGGAGCGCGCCCTGGTGGACTTGTCGATCGCCCGTATCCTGCACACCCAGGTGCATGACCGGATCTGGCGCGATACCTGCTTTGAGCTCAGCCAGGAAGAAGAACAACCCTGGATCCAGGCCGCTCGCCCCATTGCCGGGTTCGAGACGCACCGGGAGGCAGCGGTGCAGTGGCTCGGCGGCCTGGGAATGGACGTCGAACGCAACGACATCCTGATTACCAATGGCGCTGCCCATGGCATTTTCCTGGCCCTGGCGTCGCTGGCCGGGCCCGATGACGTGGTGTTGTGCGAAGGCTTGACCGACCACGGCGTGATCGGCAATTCGCAGGTACTGGGCTTTACCCTCAAGGGCCTGGAGATGGACCGCGATGGAATTGACCCAGAACATTTCGAGGACATGTGCAGCAATGAGCGCATCACCGCCTTGGTGTGTACGCCGAACCTGAACAACCCTACCACCAGCCTGATGCCGGATGCCCGTCGCCGTGAGATTGCCGCGATCGCGCGCCGCTTTGGCGTGCATATCATCGAAGACGATGTCTACGGTCCGTTGCTGACCGAACGGCACGCGCGTCCGATCAGCCATTACGCACCAGAACTGTCGTTTTATTGCACAAGCATGACCAAGTCGGTGCTCACCGGCCTGCGGGTCGGCTATCTGGTGATGCCCAAGCGCCTGGCGTTGCGCACCGAGAGCATCTTGCGGGTCAACAGCTGGATGGCCACGCCATTGGTGGCGGAAGTGGCCACCCGCTGGATCCGCGACGGCCGGGCCGACACCCTGTTGCAGCTGCAGCACAAGCTGCTTGGCGAGCGCCAGGCAATGGTCCGGGAATACCTGGAAGAACATGTGCTGGGGCAGCATCCGCAAGCGCTCAACGCCTGGCTGAGCATTCCGCAGCATTGGGAGGTGGATAGCCTGGTGCGTGCGTTACGCAAGCGCCACATTGCCGTGACCCCGCCGGAACCCTTTCTGGTGCGGGGCGTTTCCAGGCCTCGCGCAGTCCGCCTGTGCGTGGGCGCCGAGTGCAGCGATGAGCAGATGCACCAAGCACTGGCAGGGGTTCGGGAGCTCTTTGGGCAATACCCTCAGATTCATGATTTCTGATTGCATCAGGCCCTGAAAAAATCTTTTCGCCAATTGAACTAGTACATTCATCACGACAATTTGCCGCTCTTACACTCGGCTCAACACCACATGGGTTGGGACGCGGTCATGTCAGAGCTGTCGCTTAACGATATCTACCTTGCTCGCCAGCGTATCGCCGGCCTTATCCGGCCGACGCCAATGGAGCATTCGCCCAGCCTGTCGCGCCAACTGGGCGTGGCGGTCTACCTCAAGCTTGAATCCCAGCAGATCACCGGCAGCTTCAAGCTGCGCGGCGCCAGCAACGCCATTGCCTTGCTCACGCCGCAAGCGCAGGCCAGGGGCGTCGTGGCGGCTTCGACCGGAAACCACGGCCGGGCGCTGGCCTATGCGGCGTCCGAGCTGGGCGTGCCGGCGACCATCTGCCTGTCGAATCTGGTACCGGCTAACAAGGTCCAGGCGATTCGTGACCTGGGCGCTGAAGTCTGCATCGTTGGCAGTTCCCAGGATGACGCCCAGTGCGAAGCCGAGCGCATCGCCGCTGCCCAGGGCGCAACCTTGCTGCCCCCCTTCGACCACCCGGCAATCATTGCCGGCCAGGGCACGCTGGGCCTGGAGATCCTCGAACAGCTTCCCCATGTCGCGCAGGTGCTGGTACCGCTGTCCGGCGGGGGCCTGTTCGCCGGTGTCGCGCTGGCACTGAAAAGCACTAATTCGGCCATCACCCTGCACGGCATCAGCATGCGCCGAGGCGCGGCGATGCACGCCAGCCTGGAGGCTGACCAGCCCGTCGAAGTACAGGAGATGCCAACCCTGGCCGATTCGCTGGGCGGCGGGATCGGCCTGGACAATCAGTACACCTTTGCCATGACCCGTGCGTTGTGCGACCAGGTCCACCTGCTCGACGAGGGGTCGATCGCCAATGGCATGCGCCACGCCTATCACCACGAGCGACAAGTCGTGGAGGGGGCTGCCGCAGTGGGCATTGGCGCATTGCTCGACGGCCTGATCCCGGCGCGAGGTCCGATCGTGGTGGTGGTCAGCGGTCGCAATGTCGATGTGCAGCAGCACTTGCGCGTAATGAATGGCGCCGACGCCTAGGTCGTTCGTCCCGTTCTCAATGGAGGTCTTTCGATGTCTGCTACTACCCTGCTCAGCGAAGCCGACCTGCGTGCCTGCGTCGCCCTCGACACGGCCGCTGTCGAAGCGGTCGAGCACGCGTTTGCCTTGCTGGCGACGGCCGAGGTGGCGATGCCGCCGATCATGCGCCTGGATGTGCCGGAACATAACGGCGAGGTCGACGTGAAAACCGCGTACCTGCCGGGTCTTGAGCGTTTTGCGATCAAGGTCAGCCCTGGATTCTTCGATAACCCCAAGCTGGGGCTGCCCAGCCTCAACGGCATGATGATGCTGTTATCGGCGCGCACCGGCCTGCTGGATGCCTTGTTGCTCGACAACGGTTACCTGACTGCCGTGCGCACCGCAGCGGCAGGCGCCGTGGCTGCCCGCTGGCTGTCGCGTGAAGACAGCCGCAGCGTGGCGCTGATCGGCAGTGGCGAGCAAGCGCGTTTGCAGCTGCAGGCACTGCGCCTGGTGCGGCCGATCGACACGGTGCGCGTCTGGGCGCGGGACCTGGCCAAGGCCGCCGCGCTGTGCGATGAGCTCGGGCGTGATGGCAGCTTGCTGGTCATCCCCTGCGCCACGATCGACGACGCCATGCAAGGCGTGGACATCGCCGTTACCTGTACACCGAGCCGCGAGCCGCTGATAGAACCGCGTCACCTGCATCCGGGCCTGCACATCACGGCGATGGGTTCCGATGCCGAACACAAGAATGAAATCGATGCCCGCGCCCTGGCCACGGTCGACCGCTATGTCGCCGACCGGCTCAGCCAGACGCGGGTGCTGGGAGAGATGCATCACGCGCTGAAAGCCGGCCTCATCAGTGAGCAGAGCGGGTTCAGCGAGCTGGGCCAGGTCATCGCGGGCCAGCGCCCGGGGCGTACCAGCGACGCCGAGGTCACGCTGTGTGACCTGACCGGCACCGGTGCCCAGGACACGGCGATCGCCAACCTTGCCCTGGAGCGAGCGCTACAGGCGGGCAAGGGCTTCACATTCAATAGCTGAACACACCGGTTTCCACCCACAGAGGGCATCTGCATGTCTGAGGTCGTCGTCAATCTGCCGTTCAGTCGGCAGGAATATGCGCAGCGCCTGGCCAAGACCCGCGCCGCCATGCAAGAGAAAGGCATCGAGCTGCTACTGGTCACCGACCCATCGAACATGGCCTGGCTGACCGGCTATGACGGTTGGTCCTTCTATGTGCACCAGTGCGTGCTGCTGGCGCTGGACGGCGAGCCGATCTGGTTCGGCCGTGGCCAGGATGCCAATGGCGCCAAGCGCACGGTGTTCATGCGGCACGAAAATATCGTCGGTTACCCGGATATCTACGTGCAGTCGCTCGAGCGCCATCCGATGGACTACCTGTGCCAGGAAGTCATCATCCCTAAAGGCTGGGGAGCGGCGAAAATCGCCGTCGAGATGGACAACTACTATTTCAGCGCCGCCGCCTACCTGGCCCTGAGAAAGCATCTCCCCCAGGCCAGATTCAGCGATGCGGCGGGCTTGGTCAACTGGCAGCGGGCGATCAAGTCCACGCAGGAAGTCGAGTACATGCGCATTGCCGCGCGCATCGTCGAGAACATGCATGCGCGGATCTTCGAACGCATCGAGCCAGGCATGCGCAAGAACGAGCTGGTGGCCGAGATCTACCACAGCGGCATCCTCGGTGCCGAGGGGCATGGCGGTGATTATCCGGCCATCGTGCCGCTGCTGCCGACCGGAGCGGACGCCAGCGCGCCACACCTGACCTGGGACGACACGCCCTTCCAGAAGGGCGCCGGGACCTTCTTCGAGATCGCCGGCTGCTACAAGCGCTATCACTGCCCGCTGTCACGCACCATCTACCTGGGCAAGCCGCCCCAGCACTTCCTCGACGGCGAGAAGGCCGTGGTCGAAGGTATTGCCGCCGGGCTGGAGGTTGCCAGGCCAGGGAACACCACCGGGGATATCGCCAAGGCGTTCTTCACGGTGCTGGAGAAGTTCGGCATCCACAAGGACAGCCGCTGCGGCTACCCGATCGGTATCAGTTATCCGCCTGACTGGGGCGAGCGCACCATGAGCCTGCGTCCTAGCGACACCAGTGTGTTGCAACCCGGCATGACCTTCCACTTCATGCCCGGCCTGTGGATGGACGACTGGGGCCTGGAAATCACCGAAAGCATTCTGATCACCGAGACCGGCGTCGAGACGTTGTGCAACGTGCCCCGCCAATTGTTCGTGAAGGATTGAGCCATGAACGCGTCATTGCCAGAGTTTACGTTGCCGGCGAACCCGATCAGCAGCACCGTCGATTTTGCCCGTGATGGGGTGCAGCACGGTTTCCTCAAGCTGCCTTATTCACGGGACGACTCGGCCTGGGGCGCGGTGATGATCCCAGTCACCGTGGTCAAGAACGGCACCGGCCCCACTGCCTTGCTCACCGGCGGCAACCACGGCGACGAATACGAGGGCCCCGTGGCCTTGAGCAAGCTGGCGCAGCGCCTGGAAGCTGCGCAGGTGCAGGGCCGGGTCATCATCGTCCCGTTCATGAACACGCCTGCCTTCCACGCCGGCCGGCGCACGTCGCCCATCGACAAGGGCAACCTGAACCGCAGCTTCCCCGGCAAGCCGGACGGCACCGTGACGGAAAAGATCGCCGACTATTTCCGCCGCACGTTGCTGCCGCTTGCCGATGTCGTCCTGGATATCCATTCCGGTGGCCGGACCCTGGATTTCCTGCCGTTCGCCGCGTGCCATGTCTTGCCCGACAAAGCGCAGCAAGCGCGTTGCGAGGCGGGCATGCAGGCCTTCGGCGCCCCGTACAGCATGCGCATGCTCGAGTTGGACGCGCAGGCCATGTATGACACCGCCGCCGAGGACCAAGGCAAGGTCTTCGTGACCACCGAGCTGGGTGGTGGCGGCTCATCGACCGCACGCAGCGTCGCGGTCGCCGAGCGTGGAGTGCGCAACCTGCTGATCCATGCCGGCATCCTCGAAGGCGAGGTAGCGGTCAGCGAGTCGATCATGCTCGACATGCCGGATGGCGATTGCTTCCTGGCCAGCGAACATGACGGCTTGCTGGAAATGTGCCGCGACCTTGGCGAGACGGTGGTCAAGGACGAGGTCATTGCCCGTATCCACGACATCAAGCGCAGCGGGGCGGCGCCGGTCGAATACCGGGCCCGGCGCAGCGGGTTGCTGGCGGCCCGCCACTTCCCAGGGCTGGTGCAGTGCGGCGACACCCTGGCGGTGATTGCCGAGGTGGTGCGCTAGCGCGTTGTGCACCTCGCCATGGGGCGGGGCGATAACAAGAAAGTTTGGAGGACAGGTCATGCCACGCAAACATTATCCAGAGCTCAAGAGCCTTTGCCATGTCGACGGCCAATGGCTGGACAGCGCCAGCGGCAAGCGTATCGCGGTACACAACCCGGCCACCCGCCAAGTCATCGGCCACGTGCCATTGCTGGATCAGGAGCAGATCGTCGGCGCCATCGATGCCGCCCAGCGGGCCTTTGGCCAATGGCGCGAGCAAAGCCTGGAAGCCAGGGCGGTGCTGCTGCGGCGCTGGGCTGACCTGATCCTGCAAAACCAGGAAGCGCTCGCCTGGATCCTCAGCGAAGAGCAGGGCAAGCCGTTGGCCGAGTCGCGTGGCGAGATCGCCTATGCGGCCAGCTTCATTCCCTGGTTCGCCGAGCAAGCCTGGCGCCTCTATGGGGAGAACATACCCAGCCACATTCCCGGTGCGCACCTGGGCACCGTGAAGGAGCCGGTCGGCGTCTGCGCATTGCTCACGCCGTGGAACTTCCCCAGCGCGATGATCACCCGCAAGGCAGCCGCCGCATTGGCTGCCGGCTGCACCGTAGTGGTCAAGCCGGCGCATGAAACACCGTACTCGGCCCTTGCGCTGGCGCAATTGGCTGAGGAAGCCGGGTTCCCGGCAGGTGTCTTCAACGTCGTCATCGGCGAACCGCAAATGGCCATGGAAACCCTGGTACGCGATCCACGCGTGCGCTCGGTGAGCTTCACTGGCTCGACCCGGGTGGGCAAGCTGGTGCTGCAAGCGGCGGCCCAGGATGTGAAGAAGGTGGCGCTGGAGCTGGGCGGCAACGCGCCGTTCATTGTTTGTGCCGACGCCGACCTGGAGCTGGCGGTGAAAGTCGCCGTCGCGGCCAAATTCCAGACATCAGGACAGGACTGCTGCGCCGCCAACCGGATCATGGTGCAGCGGCCGCTGTATCAGGCGTTCGTCAACCGTTTCGCCGACGCGGTCAGGGCGCTGCGGGTGGGGCCGGCTATGCAAGGCGATGAAGAGACGTCCGCGGATGTCGGCCCACTGATGCACCAGGCTGCCTTCGATGTCACCGCCGAGCGCGTCGAAGATGCCGTGCGCAAAGGCGCCCAGCGCCTGGTCGGTGGCGAGGCACATGCGCTGGGCGGTTGGTTCTACCAACCGACGGTACTGGCCGATGTCACCCCGCAGATGCGCATTTACCAGGAAGAAAACTTCGCACCGATTGCCGGCGTCATGCCGTTCGACACCCTTGACGAAGCAGTGGCAATGGCCAACGACACCGAGTACGGGCTGGCGGCCTATGTGTGCTCGAATCGCCTGGACCTGGTCTATCCACTGATTCGCCGACTGGACCACGCGATGATCGCCGTCAATGGCGTGAAATTCACCGGTCATCCCATCCCATTCGGGGGCATGAAAGCCTCTGGGCTAGGACGCGAAGGCGGTAGTGAAGGCTTCGAGCCCTTCGTTGAAACCAAATACTTTTGCTTGCACCACCAAGGTCAGTTTTAAGGAGCGTCCCAATGAGCCAAGAATTCAACCAACTGTTCGAACTGGACCGTGCCCACTTCATGCACCCGTCGACCCACGCCCATGACCACAGCAGTGGTGCGCTCAAGGGCCGGATCATCAAGGGGGCCGAGGGCATTCGCCTGAAGGACCACGAGGGGCGCGAGCTGATCGATGCGTTCGCCGGCCTGTACTGCGTGAACATCGGCTATGGCCGTACCGAAGTCGCCGACGCGATCTACAAGCAGGCCAAGGAACTGGCCTACTACCACACCTATGTGGGGCATTCGACCGAGGCCATCATCGAGCTTTCCAAGCGCATCATCGACTGGGCGCCGGAGGGGATGAAGAAGGTCTACTACGGACTTTCGGGTTCCGATGCCAACGAGACCCAGATCAAGCTGGTGCGCTATTACAACAACATCCTCGGCCGTCCACAGAAGAAGAAGATCATCTCCCGCGACCGCGGCTATCATGGCTCGGGCATCATGACCGGCAGCCTGACCGGCCTGGCCAGCTTCCACCAGAACTTCGACCTGCCGGCCGAAGGCATCAAGCACACCGTATGCCCGCACTGGTACCGCAAGGCCCCGGTCGGCATGGATGAGCAGGCGTTCGTGCAGTACTGCGCCAACGAACTGGAACAGATGATCCTCGCCGAGGGCCCCGATACGGTCGCAGCGTTCATCGGCGAGCCGCTGATGGGCACCGGTGGCATCATCGTGCCGCCCAAGGGCTACTGGGCTGCCATCCAGGCCGTCCTGGACAAGTACGACGTGCTGCTGATCGCCGACGAAGTGGTCTGCGCCTTCGGTCGCGTGGGTTCGAAGATGGGCAGCCAGCGTTACGGCATGAAGCCTGACCTGATCACCACCGCCAAAGGCCTGACCAGTGCCTATGCGCCGCTCTCGGCGGTGATCGTCGGCGAGAAGGTGTGGGACGTGATCGAGCGGGGCTCCCAGAAAGAAGGCGCCATGGGCCACGGCTGGACCTACTCGGGCCATCCGGTGTGTGCAGCGGCGGCCCTGGCCAACCTGGACATCCTCGAGCGCGAGAACCTGACCGAGAACGCCAACACCGTGGGCGCCTACCTCAACCGCAGGCTGCGTGAAACCCTCGAAGGGCACCCGCTGGTGGGCGAAGTGCGGGGTGATGGCATGCTCGCGGCCGTGGAGTTCATGGCCGATCGCGAAGCCCGCACTGCCTTCGACCCAGCGCTCAAGGTCGGCCCGCAGGTATCGGCCGCGTGCCTGGAACGCGGGATGGTCGCCCGCGCCATGCCGCATGGCGATATCCTGGGCTTCGCGCCGCCGCTGATCCTAACCTGTGAAGATGCCGAGCTGATCGTCGATATCACCAAGAGCGCGATTGACGAGGTGGCTAACAAGGTATTGGGCTGACGCTATTCGGGACTGACCAGGCGAGTGCCTGGTCGTCCCCTGGCGCAGCAGCCCTCACTGCGCAAGGTTCGTTGATCCCGCAGTGGCATGGCGAGGCGGTACGCGGATCGTCTCTGTGGGAGCGCGCCCAGCCCGCTGGGCTGCGCTGTCTGGCAGAGAACAACGTCTGCAAGCGCGGCGCAATATCTGTGGGAGCGGGCTTGCCCGCGAAGCAGGCACCGCGGTGTATGGCACCGGCTTCGCCGGTGTTCGCGGGCAAGCCCGCTCCCACAGGTTCAGCTAAATCAATGAGTTAGCGTTTGTTCATGAGAGCGGGTCTTGCCGGGACGCCGGACCGCCGCGAACACGGGCGCAGCCCGTGCCATACAACGATGTTGTCCAGTCAGCCCCCATCGCGAGCAAGCCCACTCCACATACTGCGTGAACCAGCCTTTCTAAGCCTTCAGAACACCCTTATCCCGCTTACTCCGCATCCGCCCAGCCTCCACATCCGCGAGGATCGCCTTGGCAAACCCGCTCAGGTAATAGGCGGCCCAGATCATGTCGCCATCTTCATCCACAGCCCCCGCGAGGATCAGCTTGTGCACGCACCCCATCAGGGTCG
>JAEWGL010000211.1 GCA_023388335.1 Pseudomonadota bacterium
CGCCTGCCGCTTCAGGCTTGCAGCTGAATCAGACAAACGCCTCGCTGCCATCGGCTTGAGGCGTTTTTTTTGCCAGTCATGGCGGGCATACTAGGCCAGTCTCCATCCTTGGTACGCCCCTCCATGCTTCGCGCCATGATCCTCCTAGCCCTGACCTGCCTGCTCAGCCCGGCCTTCGCCGACGAGCGCGCGCAGACCCAGCAGAAACTCGATGCCACGCGCCAGGACATCGCCGAGCTACAGAAGGTGCTGGGCAAGTTGCAGCAAGAGAAGTCCGGCGTGCAGAAAGAGCTGCGCACAACCGAAACCGACATCGGCAAGCTGGAAAAGCAGGTGGAGGCCCTGCAACAGGAACTAAAAAAGACCGAGGGCGAGCTGGAGCGCCTCGATAACGAGAAAAAAAAACTCCAGAGCGCCCGCGTTGAACAACAGCGACTGATCGCTATCCAGGCCCGTTCGGCCTACCAGAATGGCCGCGAGGAATACCTCAAGCTGCTGCTCAACCAGCAGAACCCGGAGCAGTTCGCGCGCACCCTGACCTACTACAACTACCTCAGCCAGGCCCGCCTGGAGCAGCTGCGCAGCTTCAACGAAACCTTGCGCCAGCTGGCTGGCGTCGAACAGGACATCGCCCAGCAGCAGGCGCAGTTGCTGGTCCAGCGCGGCAACCTCGACAGTCGGCGCCAGGAGCTGGAGGCAGTGCGCAACGAGCGCCAGCAAGTGCTGGCCAAGCTCAACTCCGACGTCAAGGCCCGCGGCCAGAAGCTGCAGGCCCGCCAGCAGGACCAGGCCGAACTGTCGCGCGTGCTCAAGACTATCGAAGAAACCCTGGCTCGCCAGGCCCGCGAAGCCGAGGAAGCCCGTAAACGCGCCCTGCTCGCCCAGCAGGAAGCCGAAAAACAGCGCCAGCGCGAGGCCCAGGCTGGGCGTGACGAGGCGCCCAAAACGCCGCGACCCAGCCTGGGCCCGCTGGTTTCCAGCAGCGGAGAAACCTACGGCGGCGCTTTTTCTGCCGCGCGAGGCAAACTTCCATGGCCTGTCGATGGTCGACTGCTGGCACGCTTCGGAGAAAGCCGGGGTGGCGACGCCCGGGCCAAGTGGGACGGGGTCATGATCAGTGCTTCGCTCGGCAGCCAGGTGCGCGCCGTGCACGGCGGTCGGGTGGTGTTCGCCGACTGGTTGCGCGGCGCTGGACTTCTGGTCATTCTCGACCATGGTAATGGCTACCTGAGCCTGTATGGTCACAACCAGAGCCTGCTCAAGCGCGCCGGTGACATCGTCAAGGCCGGCGACGCCATCTCCACCGTTGGCAACAGTGGCGGACAAGACAGCGCAGGCCTGTATTTCGCCATTCGCCAACAAGGCCGCCCAAGCGACCCGGCGCAATGGTGCCGTGCCCAGGGTTAGCACCCTACTTATTCAACGGCGTAGCGCAGGCCGTGGCTGCGCCGATGCTCCCCGTGGAGCGTTTTCAGGATCAGGAGTTCGTTCGACATGCTGCAATCGCCCCGCCTCACCTCGCTGGCCCTGACCGTCGCCCTGGTCCTCGGCTCGCCCCTGGCCATCGCGGCAGATCCGGCCAAGCCAGCGGCGGTGCCCGCCACCACGGTCAGCGCCAAGGCACCGTTGCCGCTGGACGAGCTGCGCACCTTCGCCGAAGTCATGGACCGCATCAAGGCTGCCTATGTCGAACCGGTCGACGACAAGACCCTGCTGGAAAACGCCATCAAGGGCATGCTCAGCAACCTCGATCCGCACTCGGCCTACCTCGGTCCTGAGGATTTCCTGGAACTGCAGGAAAGCACCAGCGGCGAATTCGGCGGCCTGGGCATCGAGGTCGGCATGGAAGACGGCATGGTCAAGGTGGTTTCGCCAATCGACGATACCCCAGCCTCGCGCGCCGGCATCCAGGCAGGCGACCTGATCGTCAAGATCAACGGCCAGCCGACCCGCGGCCAGACCATGACCGAAGCAGTGGACAAGATGCGTGGCAAGGTCGGGCAGAAGATCACCCTGACCTTGGTCCGCGACGGTGGCGCGCCGTTCGACGTGACCCTCGCCCGCGCGGTGATCCAGGTCAAGAGCGTGAAGAGCCAGTTGCTCGAAGACAACTACGGCTACATCCGCGTCACTCAGTTCCAGGTCAAGACCGGCGAGGAAGTCGGCAAGGCCTTGGCCAAGCTGCGCAAGGACAACGGCAAGAAGCTGCGCGGCCTGGTGCTGGACCTGCGCAACAACCCCGGTGGCGTGCTGCAGACCGCGGTGGAGGTGGCGGATCATTTCCTGACCAAAGGTCTGATCGTCTACACCAAGGGCCGTATCGCCAACTCCGAGCTGCGCTTCTCTGCCGATCCGGCCGACGCCAGTGAGGGCGTGCCACTGGTGGTGCTGATCAACGGCGGCAGCGCTTCGGCCTCGGAGATCGTCGCTGGCGCCCTGCAGGACCAGAAGCGCGGCGTGCTGATGGGCACCGACAGCTTCGGCAAAGGCTCGGTGCAAACGGTCCTGCCACTGAACAACGACCGTGCGCTCAAGCTCACCACGGCGTTGTACTACACCCCGAACGGCCGCTCCATCCAGGCCCAGGGCATCGTTCCCGACATCGAGGTGCGCCCGGCCAAGCTGACCGCCGAACAGGACAACGACAACTTCCGCGAGGCCGACCTTCAAGGACACCTGGGCAATGGCAACGGCGGCGCCGACCGTCCCTCTGGCAACAGCAAGCGCAAGGAGCGGCCGCAGGATGATGACTTCCAGTTGAGCCAGGCCCTGAGTCTGCTCAAAGGCCTGAGCATCACCCAGAACAAGTGATGCCGTTCATGCGTTGCCTGCTGTGCATCCTGCTGTACCTGTTGAGCGGCGCCGTTTACGCGGCCCCCGCCCAACAGGGCAAGGCCTACCTGAGCGTGATCATCGACGACCTGGGCCAGAATACCGACCGTGACAGCCGTGTCCTGGCCCTGCCCGGCCCGGTGACCCTGGCGATCATGCCCGACACGCCCCATGCCACCGAGTTTGCCCGCCAGGCCCACCGCGCCGGCAAGACAGTCATCCTGCACATGCCCATGGATCCGGCCACCGGGCCCTATGCCTGGCACCCCGACACCCCGCTGCCGGAGCTGGCCCGCCGCCTGGATGCGGCCTTGGCCAAGGTAC